>DATHHO010000232.1:0-6002 GCA_035317125.1 Puia sp. | reverse complement strand
GGTCAGCGGATGGATGATCGCATCCCGGGTCAGCTCGAACACCTGCGGCGGATTGCCATCGAACGCTCCCGAACGGAAGGCCGTGCCCGCAGGCAGATTTATTCCAAGCCGTCCATTCGCCTTTGCAGCCAGCGCCACCGTCGATCCCACTGCCGGACGGGGCAGGTATCCTAATATACCTACCAGCCGGCGGATATCCTGTCGGAGACGTATCGTGGACAGATAAGATTCGTTGGCCAGCGCCTCATCATAAAAGGACAGCGAGTCGCAGATATAGGCCCACATCTCCAGCAACAGGATACCCAGATCGTTCTTATCCCGCGCCCGCCAGGCGGTAAACGGCAGCACGCTCACGTGCTGATTGTTCTTATCGATGATGCTTACCGCCTCGCTCTTCAGCTCGTGCAGCATCGCCCTCCGGAATTCCGGGAACGTAGCGATCTGGCGCGGCAGCGCATCGAGGCCCGCTCCGATATTCAGCGGATCGGGGAAGACGAATTCATCGCAGAGACAGGGATACGTCACCGATGATGTTCCGTTATTTTTATTTTCGCAATGGATACAGCTCATAGTCCTCCGTGTGTATGAATTTTTACCGTGCCCCGCTGGGGTTCCAGCGGATTGTTTTCTATGCTGATGATGACATTCTTTCCGGGGTCATAGGTCAGCTCCTGAAATTCTTTCCAGCCAAACCATCCCCTTCTTCGGAACAGGATCTTTTCTACCGCCTTCACGCCTGGCACCGCCTGCAGCGCGGCTTCCAGCCCGCTCCGCTCCAGAAATGTCCCAAAGGTGAACCGGTCCGGAGAAAAATATCCCTCCACCGGCCGCACGCCTTTTTTTCCAAGCAGCGCTTCCAGTACCCTCCCCTTCACCTCTCCTCCATAAGCATCGGACGATACGCAGATACATATATCGAGATCCATATTGGCATATTCCGGATCGAGGATATCGACTTCGCGGCCTGCCTGCCGGAATCTGTCCATCTGGTTGCCCAGATCCCCCCGCTCCACATTGTCAAGATGGAATTGTCCATTCGGATCGGCCGTGACAAACGCGGTCAGCCAGCTGCCCGTCCACCGGAATGCCGCACCCGCTTTCTGCACCCATGGCAACCGCTCTGCTGCTTCTGCATAATCCTCCGGCCTCACGGCGCGGTATGTGACTGCACGGAATGCCTGCGGAGCAAGCTGCCGCAGCTCGGACGGAGTCTCGGGGTCCAGTCCGCCGGATGCTGGCAAAGGATTGACGACGGCATCGATAAAAGACAGAGGCGACAACAGACGCGTGAGACTTCCCGCCGCGACATTGCTCGTCAAGCCGCCCCCCAGCCGGTAATCAACCCGGAATACCGTACCCGTGTCCGGTACCTTCCCGAACTCGCCATCGCCAAACCGGATGCTGACGCCATTACCGGTGGCATAATCCTGATGTATGAACTCCTCACCGATCCGCTGATAGCCAATCACTCTCTGCCAGGCGCCATCGTCGAGCGTAAAATGTGTGTCATCCGGCTCGGAGGAATTAACGCCCAGCAATGAACGCTGTGGTATCCAGAACACCCCATTTGGCGTCCATGCCGCTCCCACGAATACCATTTCCCGCACGATGATCTCGGGCTGTGCGGTATGCGGATCGTCCCCCAGATAGATCAGGGGCAGATCCTGCGAGCCGGGCAGGCTATAAAGATGGACAAGGGTATTATCATGCCCTTCCCGCTCTATCGTCCTGCTGACGGGGAAAGGCTGGAAGGCCGTTTGTTGCAGCGCAGACAGGTCCGATGGAGACTGGCCCGTTATAAAATAGCTCGTCAGGGTGTTGCCCGCCGTCGCCGGCACCATATTTCCCCTGACCACTAAAATGGTCATATCGAATTCGAACTGCAGGGCCTGGTCGTCTTCCCACCGGATAAATGTTATATCCACACCCAGCACCGGGTCCGTACCATCGGTCACCTCGACCAGCCTGACAAGCTGAGCCCTTGGCTCCTGCGCGGGATCGGTTGGCCTGGTCTGCAACAGGACCCATTTGCCATCGGGCTTGCCGGGCACGCTGTCGTCAAAAGGCAGATCGGCTGCAACATGTTTTTCAAGATAAAAACTCGTGGTACCAACGAGGAGGCACACCTGCTCCTTATCCCAGATATGCGGAGCGAATTCATTACGGTCCACATCCACCCCATAGCCGATACCTTTGATCGCCCCGGCAAGACCACGTCCCGCCGCGAAATCGGTCTGGACTCCGTTGTCCCCGATAGCCGCCACATCCGATCCAGCAGGCACCGCAGGGTTTATGACACCCGCATTACCGGCTTTCACCGTGAAATCAAGCCAGGTCGTAGCGCCCAGCCCATCATGCATGTCGTAGTCCACAAGCCGGGCATGCCGCCGGATCGAGCGACGCTGTGTCGCCGTTTCCAGATAAGCTTCGCGGCTGACACGGTCCTGATAATAAGACATCTCATCGCCCACCGCGCTCATCAGCTCCGCCATCATGACGCCCGCATCCGCTTCCAGCCGGTCTGCCCAGCCAGGATACCGGAGAGAAGCAAAATCCAACAGCGCCGCACGATAGCTCCAGAAATCACGCGCCAGATAGTCGATAGGGAAATCCGGCAGATCATCCGGGGGACATTCATGTGCGGGTGGTTTGCAGTCCAGGTCCGACGGGCAATTGGCCTTGAAGCTGAAGCTGATATCGTTATAATAGGGATCGAGCCTGGCGTCCTCAATTTTAAATTTGTACAAAGCAAAATCGCCCGCCTGCATAGCATGGAGCTGCAGAACGCTCTGTCCGTTCAGGGTCGTCCAGTTCAGCGTGGGAGACACGGCGATCTTCGGCAGCTCTCCGCCGGTGCTATAGATAAGGATATCGTCCGCCGACAGCGTGCCCGGCATCGGCGAATCAAGGGTATCGACTTTTCTCAGGAAATACACGTCAAGATCCTGCTGGTTGGGATAGACATAGATAAAGTCTATGCCCGTAACGCGGGTCTGGGTCGAAGCCAGAAGGTCGGCAATTCTGTCCGGTGCGCTCATAATGTAACTTCAAGGTTTAAATACCGGCGCTCCTGCCGGGCCTTTAAAATATATACGATCCCAACTTCCAGCCTTTCATCGATAGCATTGGCCTTTACATCGATCAGCTCGATCAGATTGCCAAGCCATTTCTGCAGGGACTGCAGGATCATCACCTGCGTCAGATTGGCGCTGGTATCGCTGTTCGGAGCAAAGACCATATTCCTCAGCCCACACCCGAAATCGGGCCGGTTGACCCTTTCACCCGGCGCGGTGAACAGTACCTGTTTGATCATCTGCTCCACATGCTGGCTGTAATCCGGCTCCTCGGCCCATTCGCCAAGCCCCTGATCGATACCGAATGGGTATCGGATACTATGTATCGGTTCATCCATATCTCAAGTATTAAAATGATAAGTCTATCCCGTCTTCATCCCCCATTATCCCGTCTTCACTTTCTGCGACAGCAGCGCCGGCGTCGGCGGCGTCATGATGGGCATCGGAGGCGCCGGCGAAACGGGGACCGGACCGGCCATCTGACCCGGATGGGTATGCGCGGCATAGGTCTGCACGATCTGATTCAGGTATTGCAGCAGGTCGTCCCCATATACCAGCGGATGGGTCGAATTTTCTACCAGCTCGATCTGCGGTGCTTCCACCACCACTTTCAGCTTGGCCTGTATTTTTATTTTACCGTCCTGTACTTCGAGGGTGAGGATATTGTCTCCCTGGCTATCGCTCAGGGTCAGCGTTTCGCTGTCGTCGTTGAAATGGATCATCAGACCCTTCTCGCTTTTGAAGATCCGCAGGGAAGGTTTGGTGTCCGATCCTTTTTCGTCTTTGGGAAGTTCATTGTCGGCCCAGAATCCGCCCGTCCAGATCGGGTAGGAACTATCCCCTCCTTCAAATTCCACCCACACGCCCGCGCCCGGTTCCGGTATCGTGTAGAGCCCAACATCTTCACCCGCAAAAGGCAGACAGGGCATGGCCCATACTTCGAGATCGTTCAGCACGGATGGAACGCTGACCTTTACCCTTCCCCGGTTGGTGCTGTCGTCATTATCCGTTACAAGGCCCCTGTATTTTCCAAAGAAATGGTTCCGGATCCATTGCAATAGCTGTTCATTGCCTTCATTCTCCATGGCTGTATCTTTTACACATCTAAAATATGCTGTTCGGTATGCCCGTCGGTCCGCCAGCCTCGTTACCCCACGCATTCCTCGCCAGTTCCAGCTCCATGACATGCGCTGCTGCATCGACGATATGTTTGACAGCGGTCACATAATATTTGCCGCTGTGCCGGCTGCCCGCTCCCTGGACATTCACCAGCGTGTGAAATCGTATGATCTTGCAGAGGCGGTGCAGGCTGGTCCTGCAGGTAGCATGGATAAACCACTGCGCATCCCTTAGTGCGCCCTTACTCCTCGCCTGCATCGCGCCGATATCATCGACCACGGGAGCAAGATGCATGGACTGTGTGTTGTCGCCCGTGCCGGTCACAGCGGCAAGCCCGTCCTTCCCCAGCATGGGGTCATCGAGGGTGAATGTATCGCCAAAGGTTTCCTTCGAGCTCAGGTCCAGCTGCTTGCCGACCGTTTGCGAAGGGCGGCGTGGATCGGCATGCACCCGCAGGCTGTCGATATTATAATTTTCAACGTTCACCAGCAGATCGGCAGTAGTGCTGCCATCGAGGCTTCTCGACCGGAAATGGCCCGTTGCCTGTCCCTGATCGGTCCAGGTGATCCAGAAATGCATACCATTGCGGCGGGCCAGGCTGCGGACAAGCGCGAGGTTGGACTGACGCTGTACAAGCGTGTGCGTATCCTCGCTATGGGACGAATCGGGTGTGTCTTCCACATCGGCCTCCATATTGTCGCTGTTGCTGATGATGGTCATGGCGATATCGGAGTCCGTGCCCGATGCATGGACCTGAAAATTGACGGCCCGGTCCATATTATACCCGGAATCCTCTCCTTCCACTTTTATCCATGACCCCGCTCCCCCATGCTGAAGATGCGTCTCCTGCCGCGTCACCGGGCCTTTCACAAGCGAGATCATCGTATCGTCCACCTTGGTGAGCACGCTCAGTATCTTGCCCGGAGCGGTATTTTCATCCAGCGATTTTGCGATATCCTCGTCGCAGACATCCACCATGAACGTAAGCTTGTAATGCGTGTTCTCATCGATCTTCTCATAGACCTCGAGGCTGCTCACCTGGTGAGTAAGCTTTTCATTGGCGACGTCATCGACGCAGATAAGAATATTCAGTCCCATAATTATTGTCTGTTCGGGATCGCGATCGGCGATCTTTCGGTGAGCGCTTCCGGCAGCATCGCATCATTTGCAGCCGAGATCCGCCAATATCCCGCCGGATCGTTCAGATACCGCGATGCCAGATGGTCCATCCGCTGGCCCTGCCGCAGGACATGATATCCCATGATCGTCTGAACGGGCGCTTCGGGGGTGGCTACTACCTGCACGGCACGGCCCCGGCTGTCCTGCATTTCGTATTGCTCCGCATTTTTATAGCGGCTGTTGTCGTCGAAATTCATATTCTCCTGTTTTAAAAAGGCAACATACCCAATATCGATTCCACGCTGTTGGCCATATTGGCGGCCGCCAGCACTTCTTTTTGTTTACGCGTGAACTTAAAGGCCGTGATGGCCAGATCTTCGCTCAGCTTCCGGTTGCAGGCCGGAAAATCCCTCGGCGTAAGGATCTTCAGCCCGATGCTGACCTTCGCCCGCAGTGGATACAACAAGGGGGAATAGGCCTGCTCCTCCACGGAAAACGAGGTCAGCCGCACCGGCACGATCCGTCCCGGCCCCCAGACAAACAGCACCACCGGCACCGTGCCCCTTGGAACTGGCTGCACTCCTCCTCCCGCCGCACCGCCGATACCTGCGCTGATACCGCTGCCCCCGCCGATGCTGGCGCCTACGCTCAGCGAACCGGTGATCGACCCCAGCAAGCCCCCCAGCAGAC
>DATHHO010000231.1:0-30021 GCA_035317125.1 Puia sp. | reverse complement strand
TATCGTACAGCCCTGGTTTGTGGGCAGATATCAGGAGGCGACCTATCCGGGCTTCCGTGACCGGATCCGGGCGGACATCGAATGGTGCCGGCAGAATAAGCTGGACTATGTGCCGGTGGTATTCCCCGGATTCAGCTGGCACAATATGTACCCAAAGAACCCGATGGACCAGATCCCGCGCAACCGGGGCAGCTTCTACTGGAAACAGATCGTTGGCGCCCTCCGGAGCGGTGCCGAAATGCTGTATATAGCCATGTTCGACGAGATCGACGAGGGCACCGCTATTTTTAAGGCTTCCAAAAACCCGCCGGTAGGCGAGAGCAATTTTGTAAGCTTCGACAGCGATATCCCCTCCGATTATTATCTCTACCTGACTGGCTATGCCGCAAAGATGCTCCGCAAGGAAATTCCCTTGCAGGAAACCCCGCCTCCGCCTGCAATTAGTTCTCTCACTTCCTATGTCAATCCTTATATCGGTTCGGGCGGTCATGGGCATGTCTTTGTCGGCGCCAGCGTTCCCTTCGGGGCCATACAGCCGGGGCCCGAGAATATTTTTAAAGGTTGGGACTGGGATTCCGGTTATAATTTCGGGGACAGTATCCTGATCGGCTTTTCTCATACCCATCTGAACGGAACGGGCATCGGTGGCCTCGGGGATATCCTGGTCATGCCCTATACCGGTGCCATAAAGACGGACAAAGGAACGGAAAAAGATCACCAGTCCGGTTATGCCTCGCTCTATTCCCACAGAAGCGAAAGGGTAAGTCCCGGCTATTATTCCGTCGTGCTGGATGATTATCATATCGGCGTAGAACTGACGGCAACGGAAAGGGTCGCCTTTCACCGTTATCATTTCTCCTCCGGCAAGGACGCGCATGTGATCATCGATCTGAAAGAGGGCACCCAGGACCAGTCCTATGACACCCATATCGAACAGGTGGACGCGACCACCTTCAAAGGGTATCGTTTTACAAAAGGATGGGCTAAGGACCAGCGGCTCTGGTTTGCCATAAGGACCTCCGAGCCCGTACAAAATTTCAAAATTTACGATGAGGACAAATTGCAGGAAGGCACCAACGGTAAGGGCAAGGCGATAAAAGGATTGATCAGCTTCGACGAAGCGCCGGCTACGCTGCAACTGAAAGTAAGCATCTCTCCGGTAAGCGCGGACAACGCCCTCGACAATATTCAGGCAGAAATACCGGACTGGGATTTTGAAAAGGTAAAGGCGACCGCGGACGCGAAATGGAACAAAGAGCTTTCGAAGATAATGGTCGAGAGCAGCAACGGGACGGATAAAAGGATCTTCTATACTGCGCTGTATCACACCATGATCGACCCGGCCGTTTACGACGATCATAATACAAAAGAAACATTTACAAACTATACCGTTTTCTCGCTCTGGGATACGTACCGCGCCGTTCACCCGCTGTATACCATCATGCATCCGGAAAGGGTGAACGACATGGTGAAGACCATGCTGGCCATTTATGGACGCCAGGGCAAGCTCCCTATCTGGCATCTGATGGGCAATGAAACAGGAACCATGGTAGGGATCAGCAGCCAGCAGGTGATCGCCGAAGCGTATATAAAAGGCATAAGAGGCTATGACACGGATAAGGCCTGGGCGGCGATAAAGGCCACGGCCAATTCCGACTCGCTTGGGCTGATGTATGTAAAAGACCTGAAATTTATTCCATCGGACAAGCAAAGCCGTGCCGTCGCCAAAGCGCTCGAATATTCCATCAGCGATGCCAGCATTGCCCTCATGGCAAAACAGATGGGCAAAACAGCCGACTATACTTATTTTTCTGAGCGCGCGAAGAACTACAAACTCTATTTCGACCCTGTCTCGAAGTTCTTCAGAGGCAAGCTGTCCGATGGCGGCTGGCGGCAACCTTTCGATCCCATAAAATCCTACAGGCCCTGGGCGGCCGATTATGCGGAAGGCAATGCCTGGCAATATCTCTGGCTCGTGCCGGAAGATGTAAAAGGATTAGAGACGCTCCTCGGCGGGGAGAAAGCATTTACCAACAAGCTGGATACTTTTTTCAGCCTGAAATATCCGCCGGATTCTAACGCCCTTGCGGACCTCACCGGACTTATCGGTCAGTATGCGCATGGCAATGAGCCGGGGCATCATATCGCCTATTTATATTCCTACGCAGGGCAGCAATGGAAGACGGCGGAAAAAGCCCGCTATATCGTAAAGGAATTCTACCGGGACCTGCCCGATGGCACCATCGGCAACGAAGATTGTGGTCAGATGTCGGCCTGGTATGTATTTTCATCGCTGGGCTTTTACCCGGTATTCCCTGCCTCGGGAGAATATGTGATCGGGAGCCCGCTGTTTGACAAGGCTTCGATCCTGGTCCCCGGGAATAAAAGATTTGTCGTGCAGACCGTCGGCGGCGGCCCGGAAAATATCTATGTCCAGCGTATGACGCTGAATGGCAAGGCGTATAAAAAGGGTTTTATTTCACATCAGGATATTATCAGAGGAGGGAACCTGACCATTGAAATGGGCAACCATCCCAATTATGCATTCGGTGCTGCGGAAGGCGACCGGCCATAACGCAACCGGTCTGACTATCGTGAATAGGCTCATTATGAAAAAAGTAAACATTATATGGTCTGCCTCCCTCGGCGTCATTCTGGCTTCAGGCGTTGTGGCTCCCGTCCCCTCTCTGGCGCAGAGCAAGACAGGATTTAAAACGACATTCGACTCGGAGAACGTGCTCACCGAAAAAAAAGGTCGCGGCACTTGTGTGGTAGCCGATGGGGTGCTGACGACAAAGGACGCTTATGCCAGCTTTGGCAACCGCTCGGACAGCAATTATGAGATCAGGTTCCGCGCCCGGACCCCTTTGTCCGAAGAACAGGTCCAGATCTGGGCTGGGTTTCGTGAAAAAGACCGCGACGATCGCTATGTCCTGGGGTTCCGGGGAGGCCTTCAGGATAATATTTACTTGTCCCGGATGGGATATATGGGCACCGATGAATTCCTCGCCCTGCGCAACCTGGATTTTCATCCGCAGCCTGGCACATGGTATGATTTCCGGATCCTTGTGGCGGGCAACAGGATCCAGGTATTTCTGGGAAAGGAGAACCGCCCAAGGATCGATGTCACGGATAAGAACAGCCGTCTGGCGCCTGCTGGAAAAATCATATTGGGGGGAGGCTGGCTGAAGACCGATTATGATGATCTCCGTATTACGGCCCTCTCGGCCGATCCTTTCAACTCTGTATCACACGACGAATATGCAGTGGTCACCAGCGAACGGGAGAAAGCGGCCAGACGTGAACGGGAACGTGCCGCCTGGCGACCCATATCGGTGAGCCGTCTGCTCCCGGGCCGAACATCGGTATCGCTGAATGGCCAATGGCTGTTCATGCCCAGCTACCAGATGCCCGATGATCGGCAGGCGGCATCACCTGCGGCAAATGACAAGGACTGGCATTCCATGCAGGTCCCCGATTTCTGGAACCCCATACGCATCTGGTTGCATGGAGAAATGTTCGGACCTCATTCCAAAGGAGCATCCGACGCTTATTTCCGTAAGGAAACGGAACGTTGCGAGAACTATACCTTCGATTATAAAAAGACCAATGTGGCCTGGTACCGTCAATGGATAGAGCTTCCATCAGGTATTGAAGATAAAGCGACAGAGCTGGTATTCGATGCGGTGTCCAAAGTGGCCGAGGTATGGATCAACGGGGTATTGGCCGGAAAGCATACCGGCATGTTCGGCGACTTCAGGGTCGATGGCAAGGGTTTGTTCCGGGCCGGTAAGAATCTGGTCGCCGTAAAAGTGGTGCGGGATTTTGTAAAGAATATCCAGGATGCGGGCAAGGTGGTAGACGTGGCCGTGAGTGTGGAAGTAACCAATAAAATGTTGAAAGACCTGGCGCATGGGTTCTATGGCGGTGATCCGGCTGGTATCTGGCAGCCCGTCTCTCTCATCATTACGGACCCGCTCCTGATCAGCGATGTCTTTATCAAGCCCAGCCTCTCCGGCGCTGCTTTTGAAGTGACGGTAAAGAATGCGACGGGAAAGGATAGGCCGTTCACGCTCGCGACCGGGATCAGATCTGCAAGTGCCGTTCCATCTGCGGAAGGTCCTGCCGATAAAGACGGACAAGCTCTTTACAGCGGCGAAGCCCTGTCCGGCTCGCTGATCCGCGCCGGGGAAGAAAGGACTTTCTATTATGAAATAAAGGGGCTTCACCCCAGGCTGTGGAGCCCGCAGTCTCCTCATCTCTATGATTTCTCTTTTCGGCTGATCTCGGAAGGGCAAACTACGGACAGCACCAGCATCTGCTCCGGTTTCAGGACCTTTGAATCCAGGAATGGCTTCCTTTATCTCAACGGCAACCGGTACTGGCTGCGCGGAGGAAACCAGACTGCCTTTGCCCTGGCTCCCAACAACCGGGAACTGGCGGACCGTTTCTACGACATCATGAAGGAGGGGAATATAGAAGTCACCCGTACGCATACGACTCCTTATAATGAATTGTGGGTCACGGAAGCCGACCGGAAAGGCGTGGGCATCAGCTTTGAAGGTACCTGGCCCTGGTTGTTCCTCTCCACCTCCATGCCGGACAGCGGCCTGATAAGGCTCTGGGCGGACGAATGGCTGGCCATGCTGAAGAAATACAGGAACCACCCTTCCATCCTGCTCTGGACCATAAACAACGAAATGAAGTTCTACGATAACGATCCGGATCTCCCGAGGGCGCGGCGAAAAATGACCATCATCTCGGACGTCGTAAAAAGAATGCGCGCCATCGACTCCACCCGTCCTGTCGTCTTCGACTCGAATTACAAGCGGAAGGGGAAGGAAAAGAAATTCGGAAAAGATTTTTTAAGCACCATCGACGATGGAGATCTGGACGATATCCATTCCTATCCCAACTGGTATGATCATAGCCTGTTCCGGCAGTTCAACGGCGAATTCCAGGAAGAGAACCTTACTCCGGGACGTCCCCTGATCAGTCAGGAAATGTCCACCGGTTATCCCAATGCCGAGACGGGTCACCCGACACGCTTCTACACCCTTGTGCACCAGACGCCCCAGACCCTGGTGGGCAAGCTGGCATACGAATACAGCGATCCCGCTTATTTTCTGGAATCCCAAGCCTTTATAAGCTCCGAACTGGCAGAGGCCCTGCGAAGGACGAACGAAAAAGCATCGGGCGTTCTCCATTTTGCGCTGATCACCTGGTTCAGGGCGGTCTATGATGCGCAGAAAATAGCTCCCTGGCCCGTATATTATGCGATGAAAAGGGCATTGCAGCCGGTGTTGGTCAGCGCGGAACTCTGGGGGCGAAATTTTTATACGGGAGATAAATTGCCCACCCGCGTCTGCATCGTGAATGACAAAGAGGATGGCAGCGATCTGCCCGCAACTACCCTCGGATGGAAACTGGTCGGTCCGGATGGAAAGCCAATGGTTTCCGGCAGCCTGAAGGTGCCACCTGTAAAACACTATGGACGGGAGTGGGTGCAGCCGGTCATCGTTATCCCCGCATCGTTGCCGCAAGGGCGTACAGAAGCCAGGCTGGTGTTTGAACTTCGCGTGGATGGGGCTCTCCTTTCTACGAACGAATATAAAGTCATTCTCGGAAGCAGAGACTGGGTTGGGACCGGGCGGACCGGCGAAAAAAAGCTGGTGCTGTACGCCCCTGACTCCATCACCGCGGTTTTCGATGCGCTCCATATTCCCTATATCGCAGCCCATTCCGTGAAGGAAGCCCTGATGCAGAAAGCCGACCTGTATGTATTTTCAGGATTGCAGCCAGCCAGGGGGCCAGGCTCGGATGATCCGCAAAATGGAGAGCTACAGGAAATAAGAGGGCTGATGGCGAATGGAAAGAAACTGTTACTGCTGGATGCGGAAAGCTATGCGCCGGCATTGTTCCCGGAATATATAAAAGGATCGTTCGGAGATCCGGAAGCGGATATCGTCAATATGGACATTCCCGAATCGCCTGTTTTTGCTGGCATCGGTCCATTGGACCTGCGTTATTTCAATAACAACAAAAGGGAATTGCCGCTGGTATGTCATGGGACGCTGAAAATTGACCGCATGCCAAATCTGGACATCCTCGCAAGACACATGAAAGTGCATGGCTATCTGAACGGGGATATGGATCGGCGGGCCCGGTCCATGGAAAATATCCAGGGCGCTGCTATCTTGCAGATCAGGGACAAAGGCATGGCGATCCTTTCCACCATGGCGCTCGAAAAAGCCACGACGGACCCGGTGGCGGGAAAGCTGCTGACAAATATGATCACCACATTATCGGAATATAAACCCTGATGCGCATGCTTAAAAGTATCGCCACGACTCCAATCTCCTTCATAAGGCCAGCCACCGCCCGTGCGTGGGTCATACTGATTTTCCTCTTTTGCTGTTGCTGCTGTTCAGCCATGGCCGGGATCCGTCTTCCCGCCATCATCGGCGACAATATGGTCCTCCAAAAAGGGATCCCGGCGCCCATCTGGGGCTGGGCAAGTCCGGGAAAGACGATCCGCATCGTTTTCAGGGATCAGACGATCTCTACGACCGTGCCCGCCAACGGAAAATGGATGATCAGGCTTGGGTCTTACAAATCTGGAGGCCCTTATGAAATGGAGATCTCAGGTGACGGACCGGCAATAACGATCCATAACATCCTGGTAGGAGAAGTATGGTTGGCGTCAGGTCAGTCCAATATGGAATTTGGCATCCAGACGGAGATGCACAGCGCCGCGGGCATTGCCAGCGCAACCGATTCGCTTATCCATTTTTTTTACGTGCCGATGGCCTCATCGCTGCATCCGGAAGAGGATGTGGCGCCGGTGCCGCAAGGTTCGCTCAATGCAAGATGGGTAGTATGCTCTCCGGCCTTGCTGGCGGCCAGCTGGGCATGGCATGGCTTTTCCGCGGCGGGTTATTATTTTGCGAAAGAGATAAGAAAAAGCACCGGCAGTCCGGTGGGAATGATCGGCTCCTACAAAGGAGCAACCCCGGCGCAGGCCTGGGTGAGCATCCCAGGTTTGCAGCAGGATCTCTCCCTGGCCCGGCATGTCGCCGTGCATCAGAAGTTGCTGGATCAGTACGACAGCGCAAAAACAAGCTATCCGAAAAAGCAGGCGGACTTTCAGACTGCGCTGAGATCATGGGATTCTGCGTCGGGCAAACCAAAACCTCGTCCCCCGACCCCGCCGGATGGAGGGTTCGGCCCTCCTGCCAATTGTTACAATGCGATGATCGCGCCTATCGTTCCGTATGGTATCCGTGGTGTCAGCTGGTACCAGGGGGAAAGCAACGGGGACAGGATCGCCGATGCCTGCGAATATCCCGTTCTGTTTCCCCGGCTCATCACCGACTGGAGGGAGAAATGGGGCGAAGGGAATTTTACTTTTCTTTTCGCGCAGCTCGCCAGTTACCGGGCGGCGGCAAAGACCGCCTCCGAAGGCATCTGGCCATGGGTCAGGGAGGCCCAGACCAGGACGCTGACCCTCCCAAAGACAGGTATGGCGGTGATCACCGATATCGGGGACTCGGCCGATATCCATCCGAAGAATAAGCTGGATGTCGGGATCAGACTGGCCTTAGCGGCCCGTCATGTCGCGTATGGGGAAAATATCATTTATACGGGACCGGTATATCGCTCGATGCGGATAAAAGGAAAGGAGATAACGGTCTCGTTCACCGGAACTCTCGTCGCTTCTACGCAATCTGTCCCCGTCTCCACTGGGACATCCGCCAATCCGTTGCCCGCCGCCACTTCTACGGCGGCCTCCTCACTACCCGTTACGCTGAAAGGTTTTGGTATCGCCGGAGCCGACAAAAAATTCGTTTGGGCAAAAGCCGTTCTGAATGGCAACACTGTCACCGTATCCAGCGATGACGTGAAGGAGCCTGTAGCCGTCCGCTATAACTGGGCCGACAATCCGCCAGGCGACCTCCACAATAAAGAAGGCCTGCCCGCCGGGTCTTTCCGTACGGATAACTGGGAATGTGCGGCAACCTTGCCCACATCCTCTGCATCGACACCCGTACCCACCTCACCGACCATGGCGCAGGCCATGTCGCAGGCGCCGGACCCAAGAGCGCCCGATTATGTAAAAGCGCCACTACAGCCCTGGGAAAAAAAATTCGAATCCTTCCAATTCCGGACCCTTGAGAAAGAGGGCCATGTATTGCCTTACCGCGTATACGCTCCTCCGACAATGGAACCTGGGAAAAAATATCCGCTGGTCGTTTTCTTTCATGGCGCCGGGGAAAGAGGCCTGGATAACCGCTATCAATTTTTCCGCTGGACACCCAGCCCGTTCTGGGAGAAATATCCTTGTTATATCATTGCTCCGCAATGCCCTCCAAAGACCGCCGGTGGTCCGGATGGCGAGTCCGTCTGGGTACAGACCCCATTCGGCGCGCCTTCGCACAGCATGAAAGAAAGACCGAGCTGGCCCATGCAACTGGCGATGGAGGCGATCGATAAGCTCATCGCGGAAAATTCCGTCGATCTCAGCCGCATTTATGTGACAGGCCTTTCCATGGGAGGTTTTGCCACCTGGGAGATCCTGCAACGGGAGCCCGGCAAATTTGCCGCGGCCATGCCGGTATGTGGCGGCGGTGATACGGCCTTTGCTGCTGCGCTGGTGAATATACCCATCTGGGTATTTCATGGCGATGCGGACAGTACGGTGCCGGTCAAACGCTCGCGCAATATGGTGGCCGCGATCGCGCATGCTGGCGGGCATCCGAAATATACCGAGTATCCCGGGGTGGGACATGGGGCCTGGGCAAAGACCTATCCCGATCCGGAAGTATGGGATTGGCTGTTCGCGCAGTCGCGGAAACCGGGACCCATGGCATTGCCCGGAGCCGCAACGTCGCCCCGATCCGACGCCCAACCCTCTGAGAGATCCTCTGCCGGGACATCGCGGGGAACCAGCGCCGGACCCATTCTGCACCTTAACCCCTTGTTCGGTGACAACATGATCCTGCAAAGGAACCGGAAGGAGCCGGTATGGGGCTGGGGCATGGCCGGGCAGGAGGTCGTGATCGGATTTAAAGGAAGATCCTATAAGACGACCGTTCCCGCGGCGGGTAAATGGAAGATCGACCTGGATGCGGGACCGGCTGGCGGTCCTTACGAGATGACCATTCAATGCGCTGCCGAAAAGATCAGTATAAAAAATATCCTGGTCGGGGACGTATGGCTTTGTTCGGGACAATCCAATATGGTCCTTGATTTTAACAACGACCGGGTGAAGGCATTGTATGCCGCGGACATCGATTCTTCCGCCAACGACCAGATCCGCCAGATCCTTGTGGCTCGCAGCTACAGCGCTGTCCCTTCGGAAGATTTCGGCTCTTCCGGGTGGAAACTGGCGGGTCCAAAAACCCTCCCCTCGTTTACGGCTGCGGGTTATTTTTTTGCGCGCGCTCTTTATGAGAAATACCATGTTCCCGTCGGCATCATCAATTCCAGCAATGGAGGAACGGTCGCGGAAGCCTGGACCAGCGAAGAAGGACTGAAGGAATTGCCGCAGTTCGGAAAGGACATGCTGTTCTTAAAAGATACGGCGGCTGTAAATGAAAAGATCAGATCGACCCGGGCCGCCATGCTGGCGAAAGGCGCTAAGACGGGCGTTTATGATGCCAAAAATCTTCCGACGGCGCTGTACAATGCCATGATCGCGCCCCTGGAACCTTATGCCATCAAAGGCGTGGTCTGGTACCAGGGAGAATACAATACCCATAAGGCCTATGAATACCGGACGCTTTTTCCTGCGCTGATCAGGGACTGGCGGTCGAAATGGTCCCAGGGAAATTTTCCATTTATTTATCAGCAGCTGCCGAATTTTCAGCTACCCGTACAGCAGCCATCGGAAAACGAATGGGCTGAATTGCGCGAGGCGCAGCGGCTGACCCTGGCAAAAGTTCCCAACACGGCTATGGCCGTAGCCATCGACATCGGCGGCGTGAACGAGCTGCACCCTTCCGATAAAAAGGACATCGGCTGCCGGCTGGCGCTCCAGGCGGAAAAGATCGCCTATGGAGAAAAAAAGATCGTCTCATCCGGCCCCTTGTACCAGTCGATGAAGGTCAGCGGCGATAAGATCATCATCCGCTTTTCCGATACCGGCAAAGGTCTCGCGGCGAAGGGTGGGGGTGAGCTGAAATATTTTTCCATAGCGGGAGAAGACCAAAAATTCGTATGGGCGGATGCCGCGATAAAAGGAAATACGGTAGAAGTTTCCAATAAACAGATCGCTCATCCGGTGGCGGTTCGTTATGCCTGGGCCGGCGATCCGGCCGGAGCCAATCTGTACAATAGCGAAGGGCTCCCGGCCTCCCCTTTCCGCACGGACGAATGGCCGGGATTGACCGATAAAAATTGACCGTTCACCGCATCCCGAACTTATTTTCCGCCTGATATTTCTGCCCGGATATTATGGGCCAGATGCTTAACTTTAAAGCATGGATATGAAAAGAAGGCGTTTTATAAAGATCGCTTCGCTGACCACCGCATCCTTGCCATTTTTGTCGTTGGGCGGTGCCACTGCCGGTAATCCCCTGCCCACCGATGACCCCTTGTTCGAATCCTTTGCCAATCCCGCGAACAACCACCGACCCTTCGTGCGATGGTGGTGGAACGGGGACCGGGTGACAAAAGAGGAAGCGCTGCGCGAGCTGGATGTGATGAAAGAGGCGGGCATCGGTGGCGTCGAGATCAATCCCATCAAATGGAATGAAAATGCGGACGCCATCGGCATCAAAGAATTATCATGGGGCAGCGATGAATGGCTGGACACGGTGGAAGCCACCGTCAAAGGGGCCAAAGAAAAAGGTATGGTCTGCGATATGATCATCGGCTCGGGCTGGCCTTTTGGCGGGGAGTTCGTGCCTCGAAGCGAGCAATCGAAGATCATCATCCTCGGCACAAAGAACCTCGAAGGCGGCCAGAAATATTCCCTTCTCCGGAAAGAATTGCTGGACAGTATCAGCCCACCTTCCAATTATCAGAACAAGACAAGCGAGCTGTTCATGCTGAGACTTGCACCTGGCAAGATGGACAGCTTCACGGAAGGGACGGGCCTCGACGACCTTTTAGATAAAGAACAGCTGGATATCGAGGTGCCTCCGGGTGACCATGTGTTGTATTATCTGGTGAAAGTCACCGGCTTCCAGTCGGTGATCCAGGGCGCCCTGGGCGCCAACGGTCCGGTGATCAATCACTATGAGCAGGCAGCCGTTCAGAACTACCTTGACCGGTTCTCCGATAAGCTGACGGCCAGGCTCGGCCCGCTCAATGTGTATTTCAGAGCATTTTTTACGGACAGTATCGAGCTGGAAGGGGCCAACTGGTGCAGCGATATGTTCGAACAGTTCAAACAACGCAAAGGCTATGACCTGAAACCCTATTTCCCGTATATGCTTTTTAAGGTCGGGGAGATGGGCAACGCCGTAAAAGAGAAATATGGTTCCGTCTTTTCCGATGAGGTGCTGTCGATGCTGGGCCGTATCCGGTACGATTTCGAAGAGACCCGCATAAGCCTGTTCCATGAGCGGTTCATACATACCTTTACATCCTGGTGTAAAAAACATGGGGTACGATCGAGGATGCAGGCGTATGGGATGGACTGTCACCCGCTGGAGGCGAGTATGATGATTGACATCCCTGAATGCGAAACATGGATCTGGACACCTGAAATAGAGGAGTTCGGTGAAAAAGGCAGCGGCAGGAGCTATACCATGATCAATAAATTTGTTTCCTCCGCGGCGCATCTTGCGGGTAAACAGCTGATCAGCTGTGAGGAAATGACGAACACCGGCCAGATCTTCAATACTACCCTCGAACGGATAAAGGTCACGGGGGACCAGAGCAATTTATCCGGTGTCACGCATTCCATCCTGCACGGCTTCAATTACAGCCCGCTGGAGACGCCGTTCCCCGGCTGGATACGCTATGGCAGTTTCCTGAACGAACGCAATACCTGGTGGCCCTGGTTCAGGCTCTGGTCGGATTATAAGGCAAGACTTTCTTCCGTATTCCAGAACTCGGTGATGCAGGCGGATATTGCCGTGCTCCATCCGCTGGCCGATCTCGCTTCAAAATATGGGTTTCAACGGGACCCTTTTCCACGCATGGCTTATCCATCTTATGTCCATCAGGTATGGGAGGCCATCCATCAGCATGGCAATGGCTGCGATTATGTTTCCGAGCACATCATCCAGCAAGCTTCGTCCGGCAATGGCAAGCTTTCATACAATGAGCGCCGGTATCACACGCTGATCCTCGTCGAAGTAGAGACCCTCTTGCCGGAGACGGCAGTGGCGATCAGGAAATTTGCGGCGGCAGGCGGCAGGTTGATCTTTGTGGCCAGTACTCCGCATTTTTCGTCGGGCATGCAGGGCTATAAGAAAAAAAGTAAAGGGATCACGGGTATCAGCCTTTCGATCCTGAAGAAATATCCAAAGACCAGCGCCATCGTACCCGCCCCTGGCAAGGACCTGCTGGCCTGGTATCGGGAGATCCAGCGGCAATTCTCCCTGACGCCCTATATAACCATCAGTGATCCCGTTTATCATGTGAGCCAGCTTTATTATAAAGATGCGGCAAGAGATATTTTCTTTTTTGTCAATTACAGCTCCCAGCATTCCCATTCCTTCAAAGCTGGCTTTGCGGGCAGGAAGGCAGCATGGCTATGGGATGCGGAGACAGGCAGACGGTATCTGTATCCCCGGACAAAGGATGGCGAACTACAGATCACATTGGGTCCATCCGAGACCCGACTGATCGTTTTCGAAGACAAAGTGGACGGAGCACCCTGGCCACATACCGACACAGACGGCCTGAAAGAAAGATCGTTGGAAGGCCCCTGGCAAGTGACCCTTGATCATGTGGACGGCGTATCGAAAAAGACCCGGTTCGACCAATTGACGGATCTGCAGCAGACCAGGGATTGGAAAGACTTTGCCGGTTCGATACTTTATCACACTGTTCTCCAGATAAATGATGCCACCGGTAAAACATTCCTTGATCTCGGACATATCAACGATGTCTCAGAACTGGAAGTGAACGGACAGCCGATGGGCGCACGTTGGTACGGTAATCATGTATATGACCTTTCTCAGGTCGTAAAAAAGGGGGATAATTACATCAGTATTAAAATTATCACGACCCTGGCTGCCTATACAAGGTCATTGAAAAATAACAAGGCTGCAAAGGAGTGGTCCAGGGGCAATCTCTACGGCCCGGTCGGATTGACAAGACCGGTGCGGATATTAAGTACAGATTAAGATATGGGGACGGCAACAATATAACAAGGCCGCTTTTTTATCTTTAAGGAAAGCTTTTTTATGAAAAAATATTATCCCCTTCTATTATTTTTTCTCTGCTCCGCTTGTTATACGCAGCAGCCCCTGGTCACTGCTCCCCCTCAGAATAATACTACCTATAAGGTAGAATATCTGTTCGAGCATGAAGGTTGTAAAGTGTACCGGTTTTTCGACCGGGGTAATTATGTATATTTTACCAATTGTAACGGAGAGGCTATTAATAAATCCGACAGCACCGAGATCAGAAACTCGATCAGAGCTGTCAGGCCATGAACAGCAAACACGAACAAACGGAACATGAACAAACAGACGATGAACCGACCGACAACAGAAAATCTTTCCGCTATGCAGCAATGGATGATCCGTATTATGATAGTAGCCGCTTTATTTTGCCCTGCGTCGGCCCGGACTCAGGGATGGCTGAAAGCCAGCGGGCACCTTATCGTCAATGAGAAAGGGGAGAAGGAGATCCTGCGCGGAATGGGGCTGGGCGGCTGGATGTTGCAGGAAGGGTATATGTTCCGGCTGAGCAATATCGGTCAGCAGTATAAGATAAAAGCAAAGATCAGCGAGCTGATCGGGCCGGAGGCAACGGAGAAATTCTATGAAGGATGGCTGGCCTCGCATACCCGCAGGATCGACATCGATTCGATGGCGGCATGGGGATTCAACTCTGTCCGCCTTCCCATGCATTATCGTCTGTTCACGCTGGCTGTGGAGGAGGAACCCGTACCAGGCAAAAATACCTGGCTGGAAAAAGGGTTTGCCATGACGGACAGTCTGCTGAGCTGGTGTAAAGCAAACAAGATGTACCTGATCCTTGACCTGCACGCTACGCCCGGCGGACAGGGCAACGATCTGAATATTTCAGACCGCGATCCAGCCAAACCTTCCCTCTGGGAAAGCGAGGCCAACCGGCAGAAAATGATCGCCCTCTGGCGGAAATTAGCCGAAAGATACGCCGGCGAACCCTGGATCGGAGGTTATGATATCATCAACGAGCCGAACTGGGGCTTTGAAGACCCGAAAGATAAACGGGGCACCAACGAAAAAAAGAACGAGCCGCTCAGGCAGCTGATGATGGATATTACAAAGGCTATCCGGGCGGTGGATAAAAGGCATATCATCATCATAGAAGGGAATGGCTTCGGTAATAACTACAACGGTATTCTTCCGGCATGGGACGACAACATGGTGCTCAGCTTTCATAAATACGGCAACTTCAATGATGAAGCGGCTATCCGGCGTTTTACCGATCTCCGGGAAAAATACAATATGCCTTTGTGGATGGGAGAGTCGGGAGAGAACTCGAATACCTGGTTTACGGACGCAATACGACTGGTAGAAAGCAAGGATATCGGCTGGGCTTGGTGGCAATTGAAAAAGATCGGTATCAATAATCCACTGGAGGTCAGGCTCACCCCTTCTTACCAGAAGCTGCTGGATTATTGGAATGGCAAAGGACCAGTACTATCGGCCACCGAAGCGCAATCGGCCTTGAATGAATTCCTGGAAAATACCAGGCTCGAAAATAATATCTGGCACAAGGATGTCACCGATGCCATGTTCAGACAGGTGAGGACGCCGGAGACCCGGCCTTTTAAGACACACCGCATCGCCGGTCCCACCACGATCCTGGCAGTCGACTATGATCTGGGTCGCCAGGGGTTGGCTTATTTTGACCGGGATACGGCAAGCTATCAGTACACGCCGGGAGTAAAGACGGTGGGCAACCGGGGCCGGACCTATCGGAATGATGGGGTCGATATCATGGGCTTTGCAGGAATGCCCATCCTTTCCGGAGACGGCGGGCCCTCAATGGCCGGCGACAAGGCAGCGAATGGCTATGCTGTTTTCAGCATAGAGGATGGAGAATGGTTGCAGTACACCGTCGAGGTATCGAAAAAGGGGAGATATAACATCGGCTTTACGATCGCAGCAATGACCGACACGGGAAAGATCTCATTTTCCTCCGGCAATAACAGACTGATCCAGGGACTTGCCGTCCCGGCAACCGGCGGGCTGACTAACTGGCAAAAGATAGTAGTGAAGGATATCCCCTTAGAGGCTGGAAAAAATATACTGCGCGTCTACGCGGACAAAGGAGGCTTCAATCTGGCGTCTATCGATTTTACGGAATAGCCGACCTTTCCGGTCACGAACCACAGCGCCAGCAGGGAGCCATAGCTGCCGCCACGCTCGACCCATTCGAATATTTCATAATGGGGATAGAAAAGCTCGGTCGTTATTTTCCATACAAAGAACCCCAGCAGCAGGGGGCGGACCGGCCGGATAAGGATCACCAGGGCCGCAACCATTTCAAACAACCCGATGGCCTGGGCGGTCTCCCCAGGATGGGTAAAGCCCAGTGCGGTATACTGACCGATCAGGCCCTTTTTTTCGATGAAATTGAGCCAGCCATGGCCGAGGAGGAGAAGGAATACTACGATCCTGAGACATATCGCTATCTGTGCGAATGTTTTGTGATCTGCGGGCTGCGCTGGATCGACCTTCCGTAACCAGCCTTTTACAGGTCCAACCCCTGCCAGCAACAAAAAAGCAAGCGGCGCCCCGAAATTGCCGGCCCGCTCGATGAATTCCGCAAATGGTTCGCCCGACAGCGGTCTCAGACAGGCCGTCACGATCCCCCAGAACACCAGCCAGGCCGGGATTGCCTTGACGGGGTATAATAGCATGATCAGGCCGAATACGATATCAAAGCTGCCCAACACAGGCATCAGCTTGTACGCAAGGGGCTGACCAATACCAAAAACGGCAAAATAGTTACACCAGATCGACTTTGTGATGATCCCAAAGGCGCCGTGACCGATAAAGCACATGGCTACGGCTATGCGAAGGGTATAATGGAGCCTTTTTTCGAGCGTGAGATTTGGCATGGCAATAATAGAATGCTCCAAAGATAGGGTATCGGAGGTATCCTTCCTATGCCGGGGGTTATCCCTGCGGTCCATTTTTTTACGATTTCGGGTATTTTTACTCGGATCAGAAGACGTGCCGGGGCACGGCTGACCCTCGAAGCGCCGGCAATATGGGCGGTTTATTCAGCTCTTAAGCTTTTTACCGGGTTAGCGACAGCAGCCATCAATGACCGGTAGCTAACCGTCAGCAGGGCGACCAGCAGCGTCGAAAGAATAGCCAGCGCAAAAATGCCCGGACCGATCGTGATGCGGTATTTGAATTCCTGGAGATATTTATTCATGGCCCACCACGAAACAGGCGCGGCGATCAAAAAGGCAATGACGAGCAGGCGGGCGAATTCTTTCCCGAAAAGCCAAAGAATACTCCGCAGCCCGGCGCCAAGGACCTTTCTTACCCCGATCTCTTTGGTTTTTTGCACGGCCATAAAAGACACCAGCCCATACAGGCCAAGACAGCCGATCAGGATGGCAATACCGGCAAAGCCTTCCACGAGGCCAAGCATGACATTATCCATCCGGTAAAATCTCGCTATCCGTTCATCGAGGAAATGATAGGAATATACATAGTCGGGATAAGTATCGTTCCATGTTTTTTCAATTACCGCCAGGAGTGGCTTTGTATCGGAGAGGTTCAGCTTAACCGCACAGTTCTGATAGCTGACCGTCCTTGTCGTTATGGATAACGGATCGATGGCCTGGCGGAAAGACTGGTTGTAAAAATCCTTCACCACGCCTACGATGGGCACTGGTGCATCGCCGCTGACGCTGACCATTTTTCCGATGATCTCTTGTGAAGATGCAAGGCCCAGTTTTTTTACAAAGGTCTCGTTGACAAGGACTTCCCGGCTGCTGTCCGAAGCGAAAATATTCCTTCCAGCCACTAATTTAAGTCCGAAGGCAGGCACATATTTTTCATCTGCCGCCTTGAAATTAACCTCCCAGGATTCATTCTTGACGCGATTGTCAAACCGTACGGTGGTCAGGTTATTGGAGCTCGCAGCCGGAGCCTGACTGCACAAGCTGACATTTTCCACCCCGCGCAACTGTGAAAGCCGGTCCTGCAGGGTCTTCATTTTCATTCTGTCGTTGATAGGAATGGGCAGGGTAATGATCGCATCCTTGTTGAAGCCAAGATCAGATGTTTTTGAATAATGGATCTGGCTGGCGATGACGATCATGCCAATGATCAGCAACTGCGAAATGACGAATTGCGTAACCACCAGTACCCTCCGCAGGGAGAAACCGCCGATATGTTTCTGGTTGAGCTTCCCTTTTAATGCCAGCACGGGTTGAAACCTGGCGAGGACCAGACCAGGATAAGACCCCGATAAAAAAATGACCGCTACCAGCAGCAGGGCCATGAACGTCAGCATCTGCGCATTCTCAAAAAGGCCGGTCGTCATTTTTGTCTGGAACAAGTCGTTCAGCCAGGGTAATACAAGATGGGCAAGGCTGAAGGCTACCAGCAGGGCAAACAAGGAGATCGTGGCCGTTTCCGCGATGAACTGCCAGAAGAGCTGAGAACGCAGGCTGCCCAATACTTTGCGTACCCCGACTTCCCGCGAGCGGTTCAACGCCTGCGCCGTCGCCAGGTTGACAAAATTCACGCAGGCCGTAACGATAAGGAAGATCCCGATCAAGGAGAGCGCCCACAAGTACTTCTTGCTCGTATCGGCATAGTAATCTGTATTGAAATGGATGTCCAGAAGAGGCTGGAGATTGAATTGAGTGTATTTTACATCGTCGGCGTCGACATATTTTTTTACGAAAGCGGGAAGGCTCTTTTCGACGGAAGACGCGGTGACGCCCGGCTTCAGCCGGATAAAGAATTGCATGCCGCTGGTGAAATTGCCCCAGCCGCTGTCGCTGGCAAAATACCGGTTGACGTCTTTCAGATTATCGTAAGAAAGATAGATCTCCTGCTGGCGGAAGGTATTGGCGGGAATATCCTTCAGGATCCCGGTGATCCTGAAATCGATCTTATTGTCATACCGGATGATCTTCCCGATGGCATTTTCTTCACCAAAATATTTTTTGGCGAGGGTCTGTGTGATGAGGGCCGTATTGGGCTCCTTCAGTACTGTTGCTTTATCGCCTTCCAGCAAGGGGAAATTAAAGATGTCGAAAAATTCGGGTTCTGCGTAGGAAGCCCCGTTCTCTTCATCGAACTTCCTCGTCACGCCCTTATCCGTCACCGAGATGAGCGCACGATCATAAGCCATTACCCGGGCGGTTTTTTCGGTAATGCTGTAATCATTGCGGAAGGCTTTTCCAAGCGGTTGCGGAACTCCAGGCTGGTATTCTGTGGAATTATAATGGAATTCGGAGACGACCCGGTAGGTCCTTTCCGGACTGGGATTGAATTTTTCAAAACTGAGCTGGTAGGTCACCATCGTGAAGATGAGAATAGCGCAGGCAATGCTCAGCGAAAGGCCGAATGTATTGATAAAGGCATAAGCCTTGTTCCTTTTCAGATTGCGCCAGGCGATGACGAAGTAATTTTTAAACATATCGGTAGGTTGTCGGCTTATTTCTCCCATGGATTATGCCATTCTGCATATATACTGAAAATCAGCCCTTTAAAAACTATTTGTCCTCAATATTGTACGATTTCGATGCATCCGGGTGTTCGGATACATTGGTTTTTCCCGTATATTTTCGTAAAAATTACCCAAAAAAATTACCATGAGATTTGCTTGCCGGTTATCCATAACGATCTCGTTCGTGCTGATCGCATTCCTGCTGACGACCTTAAACTCGGGGGCACAGGTCATTCAGCGTAACCTTCTGCAGCCTTTTGTTGCGGATCTCCGTTCCGAGTTGATCCGGCAAGAGGTGTGGAAGCCTTTCCCACAATCGCCTTCTGCATGGCGGGAGGCATTGCCGGATACAGTCCTGCAAAAAATGGTGAAGGCTGGAGAAGCCGCATTGTCCTTTGAATTCCGTGCCATACCGGCAACCCTGACCATGGAATATGTCCGCGATGGCAACCGTACCCGGTATGAAAAAGCATCCTTCGAAAAAAGGAATGCCTTATGGGAGCTGGTGCTGGCCGAATCGGTGGAAGGAAAAGGGCGGTTCACCGACCAGATCCTGAATGGCGTATGGTCGATCTGCGAAGAAAGCTACTGGGGCCTGCCCGCACACCTGGGTCTGCAAAAAGCCGGCTCCGGCCTGCCGGACATGGAAGACCCTACCGTTGATCTTTTTACGGCCGAAACCGCGGCTGTCATGGCCTGGACGGATTATTTCGCCGGTCCATCCCTCGAAAAGATCTCCCGTCTCATCCGCCCCCGGATCTATCATGAGGTCAACCGCAGAGTGTTCATACCCATGCTTACGGCAAAATACGGATATCTTGGAGGTGGCCGTGCCGATGCAAAATTAAACAACTGGGCGCCCTGGGTAATGTCCAACTACTGTGCGGCTGCGCTCCTCCTCGAAAAGGATGGGGACAGGCGGGCTCAGGCCGTTCAGCTGGCCATGCATTACACGGATCTGTATATCGACGGGCTCGGAGAGGATGGGGGTTGCGATGAAGGACCGGGATACTGGACGGCGGCGGGTGGCTGCGTTTTCGATGTGCTGAACCTGCTCAGCGACGCCAGTGGCGGGAAGATTAACGTGTACCATCAACCGATCATTCAGAAAATGGGGGCATACATCTACAAGACCCATATCGCAAAAAAATACTTTATCAATGTGGCCGATGCAGCTCCGCAGCTGGTGCCCGATGCCGTAATGCTCTACCGGTTTGGACACAGCATCGGCGATTCCACCATGATGGGTTTCGGATCGTGGTTATACGAGCAGTACTATGCCGGTCATGCATCCTATGAACAATTCCATCGCACCCGCATCCTCTATGATCTGGCTGCCGTAGGAGAATGCCGTCGATACCCAGCCGTGGAGCCACGGGTAAAGGACGCCTGGTTTTCCGATGTCCAGCTCATGGTCTCCCGGAATAACAACGGGCTTTTTGTGGCTTCGCATGCTGGCAACAACGGGGAGAGCCATAACCATAACGATATCGGCGATCTGATCGTTTATGCTGAGGGAGATCCGGTGATCATCGACATCGGGTCGGGCACCTACACCTCGCGTACGTTCTCCAGCCATCGCTATGATCTTTGGTTCAACACTTCGGCCTATCATAATCTGCCGGTCATCAACGGCTTTCAGCAACCGGAAGGCCGGCAGTATGCGGCATCCGATGTCCGATACGGGTCCGACGGAAAATCTGCCTCGCTGACCATGGACCTTACCGCCGCATATCCTAAAGAGGCGGGGATCGGAGACTGGCAGCGTACCGTGCGCATCGATAAGAAGGAGGGGATCAAAGGTAAGCGGGCCGGCATCACCGTTACGGATAAATTTACCATGAAAACACCCTTGAAAAGTCTCACTCAGACCTTCATGACCGTCTGCAAACCGGCTCTGACCAACCCTGGAACCATCAGCTTTGTAACGGAGAACAACAGACAGGTATCCCTTGACTATGACGCACAGGCCTGGTCGGTGACCACGGAAACAATGGAATTGACCAGTCCCGAAGATCAGAATGTGAAGCTGCACTGGGACGGGAGGACCATTTACCGCGTACTGATGACGGCCAGGAAATTGAATGCAAAAGGAACTTTTACCTGGTCCATTTATTGAACAGCGTGTCCTCTGCGCGCATTGGGTCCCGCCTCCGCTCGTCCGAGGGTTGCGCACACCTGGCCCATCCCCTGTCAGGGTTGCGCCTTATGCTGTTTTTGCACTATGGACTTATTTATAAAATACAGCAGATACACGCAGATCAGCATCGCGGCAATGACCACATATCCCAGTGTATTATAATGCAGGAGTGTGCCTCCATAGCCTTCGAGCACGATAAGACCGGCGACCATGGATGCAATGCCTCCCGAAAATTGCTGCACGGAGGAATTGACGCTCATAAAAGCTCCTCGTTCGGCGGGCACCGGAATGGCCGTCATCAGCGCAGAGGCCGAGATCATCCTGGCCATGATACCCGTGAACAGGATGATGTTTATGACCACCAGCACCCAGAATGGCGTGACGCCAAGGTTGGTATAAATGGCCACCATGACGATGCTGATAAAGGTGCCGATGCAGAACATATTATATTTCCCGATCTTATCGCTGAGCTTGCCGGTCAGCGGACCCATCACCACGGCGGCAATTCCGGTAAGACCATAGAGCAGGGGCAATTGTTCAATCTTCAGTCCGAGATTATGAATGCTGAACGCGCTTCCAAAAGGCATCAGCATAAAACCACCCGTCGCCAGCAGGGTGGTGGCCAGAAAGGCTTTCAGATAAGGCACCTGAGAAACGGTCTTGTATAAATGCACGAACGCATTCCGGTCGGACTTTAATTTCAGGTGTTCCGTGATAGGCCGCATATAGATAACGATGACGACCCCGACGAGCGCGCCAAAGCTGCCGACCATGAAAAAAGGCGAATGCCATCCGAAGCGGTTGGCCAATACCAGGCCCAGTGGAAGGCCTAATACCTGGCTTGCGGCAAAAGCCATCTGTACGAACCCCATTACCCGTCCGCGTACTTCCAGGCGGAACAGGTCGGTGACGATAGCGAGGCTGATGGAGCCGATCACTCCGCCGAACACGCCGGTCACGATCCTGGCTGCCAGCAGAAAAGGATAATCGGGTGCGATGGCGCATAGAAAAGTGCCCAGGATAAATCCAACATAAAAGAAAAGCAATAGTTTTTTCCGGTCGAACTTATCGGCAAATCCAGCGGTGAGCAATCCTGCCGCCCCTGCGCTGAAGGCATAGGCCGATACGACCAGTCCAAAGTGGGATGGGGAGATATGCAATGCCGGCATCAGAATGGCCCCCAATGGGGACAGGACCATAAAATCGAGGATGACCGTAAACTGAATGATCGCGATGATGGATATGATAAAGACCTGGTAAGGGTTAAATGTTCTTTCTTTTTGAGGCGCCGCGGCCGTCTGGACCGTTGTTGCGGAGGATGCATCTGCTCCTGGCGCGGGCGTGATTGCCGTTGGACCCGTTGTCGGGCTGGTCGGATTTGTTGTGCTGTCAGCCATATTGGTTTGTGTTGCGTTGTTGATATTAATAGTTTATCAGTCGGTCAATTCCTCGCATTTGAATCCTGCCTGCTGAATTAATTGTGTTACCTGTCCGGTGGTCAGCTCTTCGGCCTCTATCCGGAGCACTTTGTCGATATCCCCGAGGTCCACGTTCCAGCACTGTATCTTTTGCTCCGCCTTTAAGAGCGGGGCTACCCTGCTGAGATCCTTTTTATACCGGATATTCGTCTTGAATACGAGGACATCGGATGTTTTTTTGATGTTGAATGTGGTGGTCATTGGTCTGGTTTTAATGATTGGTCTTGCTTGATTTGGTTGCATATAGTGGTACGGAGTCAGGGTTTCAGCGCTTTTAAAACGAGTTTCAGGGTCTGGTCCATCATTTCATCGGTGAGCCTGAATTTTTTATTCACATAGCTTCTGCCCTGTGAATGGAATTTCACCAGCTGATAGAGAGGGGCAAAGGCAGTGGACCAGAATACTTCAAAAGGAAGGGGCATCAGTTCCTTTCTTTCGATGGCATTCTTGAAAAACTTGCCCATGACCTCCGCAAAGGCTTTGGTGGATATGGAAACGGTCTTGTCGTACAGGGGCGAATAGCGCAGCTGCTCCATGAACTGGATCTCCAGGGGATGCTTCATAAAATACTTTGCCCGGTTGCGCCACTGTACTCTCATACCTGCCTCGAAATCCATTTCCGGGTCGAACCCGTTAAAAGTAATGGTCATCATCTGATCGTTCACTTCCGAAAAGACCCGGAGGATAAGGTCCTCCCTGTCTTTGAAATAGATATAGATCGTTGCGGGCGAGACCTCCGCCGCCTTCGCAAGTTTTTGCATGCTCAGACCGTCAAAGCCATCCTTCACGATCATCTCCATCGCCTGGTGCCGGATAGCCTTTTCTTTTAAGGGGTCCCTTGTACGCATAGAAGCACGAAGATAAATGAATATTCATTCATTTATAATTTTGTGGATATTTTTCGGCGAATTTTCGGTAAACGGTTCATTCCCCAAAGCTAAAAGCTCCAGTGACAGCCCTATGTCAGTATGGAAATAAGTTATTTTACCGCCACTTTCCGCGGATCGACATTTTTCATGATCGTGAAATGGTCGCGGACCACGCCATCGGCACAGATCCATTCCAGATCGAGGCGGTTGCCCTGTACCCGTATCAATACGGAGCCGCCGTGTGTTGCATCGGAATGCGGCATGGCATTATGAGGATAGTCAGGCTGTTGCCCGCCAAGCTGCCCCGCAGAACCGCTCACTACATAAACGGTCCCCTGGTTGGTCGAGTCCTTTATATAAGGACCTGGATTTTTGCCAGCGCCTACCGTGCCGGAGGACCGGCTGAGCAGATGAATGGTGGAGTCGTAGCTGGCTTCCATTCCATAATGGCCTTTCATCAGCCCGGACCTTTCATAATCGTGGCTATGCCCGCATAATACCAGATCGACCCCATACCGCTCGAGGATCGGTATGAAATTCTCCCGGATATGGACGAGCTCCGGCGCCTTATCCGAATTATGGGAGCCCATCGTATAGGGAGGATGATGCCAGTACGCAACGACCCATTCCTTATTGCTGTTGGCTTCGAGGTCTTTTTTCACCCATTCCACTTGTGGACCCAGGGTATCGTACAGGCGATACCTCTCATTTTCGAGACCATAGGAATCCAGAGAAAGGAAATGGATATTGCCCAGATCGAAGGAATAGAAAGCCTGGTTATGTGACGGAACTCCTCCCGCCTCTCCTTCCGTGGGCATGGAAAAATTATGATAATAGGCGACATCATGCGAAGCCTGGGCCGTGGTTTCGGAAAACCGGTCCCCATCGTTGTAGTCGTGATTCCCGGGAGCAGGGAACATAGGATATTTCGGCAGCAGGTTGTCTTTATAAATATTGAAAAAATTAGACTGGAATTCGGCATCCCTTCCGCTGCTGTAAGAATTATCGCCAAGCAGGATCCAGGAATCCAGATAATCATTTCCAAGATGGTGAATGAGCTGATCGCGCACGTTCCGCTGATTGACGGAATTGTTGCCACAATCCCCGATGGCGGCTATGCGGTAGATGCCTTCGGTCCCAGGCGTCGGCAGGCTGATAAAATAATTTCCAGGACCACCTTGCAGCGTATCCTGCCAGGAGCCAACCGAGTAATAATATTTTGTCCTGGGCACAAGCGCTCTGAGCTTTACCCTATGTTCCGTGGTAATGGCAGAATCGGTGGCCGTTATATCCAGCCTGCCGGGGACGGTCCCGAAGCGCACCACTCCTTTTGTCAGCACATCCGTTCTCCAGCGGATGACGATGCTGTTGCTGGTAGCGGCCTGAAGGTAGGGTCCGCGCAACAGGGATGCCTGAGGTCTGGGAGGGGCCTGGGCATTGGAGTTACCGGCAAAAATAAGGAAGGCGGACAGCAGGAGGGAGGCGTGTAGATATTTCATTTTTTAAAGCTGATGGTTGGATGTGACCGAAAGGTTAACAAAAGAGCTGGTATCTGTAAGCCCTCGTAAAAATAAGATAATATCGTCCATTTCCTTTTGATTCAGGTGTAAGGATTGCGATGAAAGGGTTTGTCCGGGCACCTTCAGTCCCAGACCGGTTCCTCCGCCCTTATTATAGAACTCCAGCACTTTCTGCAGGCTCCCGTAGGCGCCATTGTGCATATACGGATAGGTGAGGGCAGCATTTCTCACGGTCGGGGTTTTGAAAGCTCCCTTATAAAATGAAAAAGGATAGATGGAATATCGTCCCACATCCTTGCTCAGCCTTGGCTTAACAAGATCATCCGTTGCCGTTGTCCCCAATACTTCGGATTCGGTGCGTGCATAATCCGGAGGGATCAGACCGTTGAACAGGGGGATAAAGTGACAGGTTGCGCATTGCGCCTTGCCCATGAATAAGTTGGCCCCGTTGATCTGGCTTGCACTCAACGCAGCTTTGTCCCCTCCCATATAACGGTCAAAGGGAGAATTCATGGGATGAAGGGTCCGCAGAAAGGCTGCGATGGAGCGGGCAATGTTGGAATCCTCGGCCCCATTCCCAAAAGCTCTTCTGAAAAGACTGTCATAGGCGGGGAGGGCATTCATTCGTTTGATCATCGCGGGATAATCCGCATTCATTTCCAGCGTATCGTGAAGAACGGCCCGCACCTGCTCTTCCAGCGTCTTTACTCTTCCATCCCAGAACTGTTCGTATTGGTAGCTGCTATAGAGCAGGCTGGGTGCATTTCTGGCCAGATGGCTATGCCCATCCATGGCGACGGGGGAGGGCAACTGATCGCAGAACATTTTTTCGGGGGAGTGACAGGTGGCGCAGCTCCTGCTGCCATTGCCGGATAAGGCATTCTCGGCGAAAAGTCTCCTGCCCAGCTCGATCATGGCAGGCTTGTTCACCGGACGCAGCTCCCTTTCAGCCGTCCCTCCATTGCCCGGTCCTTGCTTATTGCCGGTTTCGCCTTTATTCTCATGGGCCCCTCTTTCTGCCGGGAAGCTTTCGGGGTTCAGGGCATCCGGACTGAAGAGATCCGGGGCGGAATAATTCAGCACCCCGTTGGTATTCAGCTCCAGGCCTTTTTGCCGGATGAACATTCCCAACCCGCGTTGAAGAGGCAGCGCCGCTTCGGTAAAAAAAGCCATGCGGTCGAACCGGTCGAAGGATATTTTTTTCTCCAGGCAGAAGATGGCCTTGCCAAGCCAATATTGCAGGTTCTCCGTTGGGGCTTCCCCGCTCACCAGGAAAGGCCGCAGCTGATATTGCAGAGAACGGAGCGCTTCACAGGATTCGGAGATCCCGCTCTTCAACAGGGGCGCGTCATAGCCTGTAATGCCCAGGGCCATTATTCTTACAAGCTCCAGTCTCAGGCTTTCCAGCAACTGTCCGTCGGACGCATGAAAATCGTATAAGAATCCGGGCAGCGCGCTTGCGGAACTGGCTACCGCATCGGCCTGCTGTAAAAGCTCTTTTTTCCGGGCGCCGACATTTTTTTCAAAGAGCAGGGCTTCGATAACCTGCAGGCCCACCGGCGGCTGGTATTCCATATCGGGTTCCTCCGCTTCGTATTTGGGGGCCGAATTATAGACACGCGAAGAGCTTCGGAAAAAATACTCCATGAAGAACTCGATCTTCTTATAATGAAGGCGACAATTGATCAGTTGATTTCTGGCCGCGGTCAACGTCTGCGGATCCTTGCCGTTTATACGCGAAATAGCCTTATGCAGCGCCGAGCAGCTTGTTGCGAAAATGGGCGCCTCCGTTCTGAAATAATCCATGCTGGAACGGATACCCGTTTCATCGGGAGAGATGCCGGTCAGGCCGGGGACAAGAAAAACCCCCAAACAGCTCAAAAGGATCAGCGCCATCCGCATATGGAAAAATAATAAACCTTCCGCTATTGTGCCGTAAAATCTTAAGGATAACAGTTTATTAATCTTATTTTGTAAAATGGCTTTACTATCCGCTTTTGGCAAAAATCCATCTGGCGACAGGTTCAGGAAGATCCTGCATTCTTCCAATTACCGGGATGGCGCTTTCCAGAACCCTGTACCAACCGAAGTGACGCTGAAGGGGGTTTCGATCTTTAAAATGCTGCGTGAATACCGGAACAAACCCAAAGACACCAAGCCGCCCGGTCCCGTCCCTTCTGTCCGGTCGGACCTGTTCTCCCTGCCTTCCGAAGGCGCGTTCATCGTCTGGTTTGGCCATTCTTCCTATCTGCTGAAGATAAATGGCGTGCATATCCTGGTGGACCCCGTGTTCAGCGGGAACGCCTCTCCGGTATCTTTTTTCGGGAAATCATTTCCCGGCTCGGATGTGTACGGGATAAAGGATCTTCCGGATCCTGACCTGCTGATCCTTACGCATGATCATTATGATCATCTTGATTATAAAACGGTGAAAGCGATCTCGGGCAGGACCCGTCATATCTATACCTCCCTGGGGGTAGGTTCCCACCTGGAATATTGGGGTATAAATCCGGAAAAGATCACCGAGCTGGACTGGTGGGAAACGGCGGACATCACGCAAAGTGTGCATCGAACCACAGGGCTGGCGGATCACGGGCAGGCGTCAGCAGCCAGCAAGTCCGCAACCGGCGCTGTTCTGACCGCGACACCCGCAAGACATTTTTCGGGAAGGTTGTTCCGGCGAGGCCAGACCCTCTGGTCCTCTTTTGTATTAAAAATGGCGGGCTATTCGATCTTTCTTGGCGGGGATTCCGGATACGGCCCACATTTCAAGACCATCGGCGATCGGTTTGGCCCTTTCGATATAGCCATTCTGGAATGCGGGCAATATGGGAAGAACTGGCCTTATATCCACATGATGCCGGAACAAACGGTGACTGCTGCGGAGGATCTCGGCGCCAAAGCCCTTTTGCCCGTGCACTGGGGTAAGTTTGTGCTGGCCCTTCATCCCTGGGATGAGCCGGTGAGAAGGGTAACATCTGCGGCGGCGGATAAGGGGCTCCCTCTGGCGACCCCTATGATCGGGCAGCCTGTACGAATAGGCGGGGATTATCCCCGGGCAGCCTGGTGGGAGTAAAGGTCATGATGGAAGACTGGCGGCCAGACCATTTTCGGACGCGCAATATTTCGGGTGAGCGAGGGATATTTCAGCTGAACGTTTTTGTCTCAAGAAAAGAATAAGGGTCGATCGAATAATATTTATCTATCGCAGCAGGGAATTCACCGATCTCCAGCTCCAGAAAAAATGCGGCTTCTCTGATCTGCCACAGATATAACATGCCACTATGCTCCGTTTTTGCATACGCTTCGGGAAGCATCTCCTGTAACAAGCCATTCCAACAGGCATCTTCCAATTGCTCTTTTTCTGTATATTGATCGGCCTTGCCCTGGTCGTCCTTCATCACCCGGAGACTGGTTGAAAAACTTGTTCCGGTCATCAGTAATATTTCGTGTTGCGTAAAATTTGCATTCATAATCTTAGATTTAAGATAAACCTGATAAAAAAGGTTTTTTAATAAAAGGGCCAGGATAGAAATCCAGCCCCGTTTTAAATCCAATATCCTATGAAAAACCAATAGTATTATTTCAATCCTTGTTCCAGAAAAAAAATCGGATAAATATTGAACCGATTGCAATCGTAAATCACTTACCAACAACATGTTATAAGTAAAAAAAGAAACAAACACGCTAATGGGTCTGGGTATATTCCGGAAAGTCCGCTAGTCTCTGTGCCCATTTTTGGACTACCGTTCTCATTTTGGGAAATAACGAGCCGATTGGTAGTCTCACGGTTCACTCTCAACGCTATAGTTGCAGGCTGGTCGGAATTATTGTATTTTTAGTATCCCAATATTTATGAAAGCCGGTACACCCATAGTAGCGCTATTACTCTCTTTTTGTAATCTTACGAGCCTCAGGGCTCAGACGGTTTCCGGCGTGATCAACTCTTACTATAAGATCACCGCTGTCAATACAGTCACCAATTCCATTACAGTAGATGATGCCACGGGTCTGACACCCGGAGAACGTGTCCTGCTTATCCAGTGCAAGGGGGCGGCTATCAATAATCCGAATACAGCCGCTTTCGGAGATATTTCAGCGATCAACAGCGCCGGGAATTATGAATTCAACAACATCTGTACGGTCACGGGCAATGAGGTGGTCCTTAAAGGACAATTGGTAAATGTATATGACCCCGCCGGTCAGGTGCAGCTGGTTTCCGTTCCTTCTTATAGTTCGGTGACGGTTTCCGGGTCGGTTAGTGCGATGGGCTGGGACCCGGTCACGGGCAAGGGAGGCATTGTGGTTATCGAGGCGTCGGGCACGATCTTCCTGAATGCTGACATCAGGGTCAGCGGGGAGGGATTTTTGGGTGGTGCGCTGGTGAATTATCCATCTCCATATAATTGCGAATGGGACCATCCCGTAACTGATTATTACCTGCCCAATCCGACTTCGGTTTTTTATCAGGGCGGTAAAAAAGGAGAAGGAATTGCCGATTATATACTCAACGAAGAATATGCAAGAGGAAAGCTGGCCAATGGGGGCGGAGGCGGCAACAACGCCAATACGGGAGGGGCTGGCGGCGGTAATTATGGCAAGGGCGGAGATGGAGGTCAACGTTCCGGTGAAACTTTTTTCCTTTGCCATGGAACTGCGCCTGGCATCGGGGGCCTGAGTCTGGCCGGCTATGGGTACAGTGCTGCCGCGAACAGGATCTTTCTCGGAGGTGGCGGTGGCAGCGGACATGAGAATAACGGATTTGGATTGCCCGGTGGCAACGGAGGCGGGATCATTATATTATCGGCAGCGGTGATCGCAGGTGGCGGCGGCGGTCTTTTTGCCGATGGATTGGCGCCCATCGCCACCGATCCTGGATATCTGGACCCCACCCAGGCCGAGGGAGATGGAGGAGGTGGTGGTGGCGCTGGGGGAACGGTGATCCTCAATGCCGCTACGGTTACCGGTGCTGTTTCGGCTTCTGCAAAAGGAGCAAAGGGTTCGGATGCCAGCAATGAAGTAAGTGATTGTACGGGTCCTGGCGGCGGCGGTGGCGGTGGGATAATCTGGGCAGCCGGAGGCGTTTTTCCTGCGACGGTCAGCGTAACGGCGAACGGGGGAGCAAACGGAATAGTCAGTTTAGGAAATACCAAGCCCGCTTGCAGAGGCTCATCCAACGGCGCCCTTCCCGG
>DATHHO010000230.1:0-21352 GCA_035317125.1 Puia sp. | reverse complement strand
AAGGTCGTTTTTTCCAGGACCAACCCCACGCCCGGATGGAATAATTCGAGACTGGCGGAAGGAACCCTTGAAGAGGAGATCGCCCGGCTGAAGAGGTCGCCGGGGAAGGATATCATTACCTATGGCGGCGCAGGCCTTGCCGCTCAGTGTATAAAGCTTGGCCTTATCGATGAATTCCATTTATTTGTTAACCCAGTAGCATTGGGGAACGGATTGTCTATATTCAGGGACCTGGGAAGTAAACTGAACCTGAGGCTCAGGAACAGCCAAACTTTCGATTGCGGGATCGTTCTTCTTTGTTACCAACCGAACTAAAAATGAGGAAGCTGATCGTATCGATGAATATGACGTTGGACGGCTTCATGTCAGGGCCCGATTGTGAACTGGACTGGCATTTTCAAAGCTGGAATGAGGAAATGGCGGCTTCCGCATCCGAACAGCTTGGGCAGGCGGATACGATCCTGCTGGGGAGGGTTACGTATCTTGCCATGGCTGCCTACTGGTCGTCAAAGATCGCGGGTATATCCGTGCCGAGAGAGGATATCGATTTTGCGGAGATGATGAACAGCCATAACAAGATCGTTTTTTCAAGAACGCTGCCGGCTGTCGGATGGTGCAATTCCAGGTTGGTAAAGGAGGATATTCCCGGTGAGATTGCCCGGCTGAAAGGTCAGCCTGGCAAAGATATGATCGTCTATGGCAGCGGCAGGATCGTGTCCGTGCTGATGCGGCTGGGTCTGGTGGATGAATACAGGATCTGGGTGCATCCTGTCGTTCTGGGAAAGGGCAAGCCGCTGTTCAACGCCGTGGATGACCATCTGGACATGCATTTATTCAAAACAAAGGGGTTCAGCTCCGGGGTGATATTATTATATTATACAATCAAAAATTATGGACAATCAAATTCTTAAAGAAACCGAAAGCACTGGAGAAGAACTGATAAAGATCCTTTCGTCGTTCAGTCAGGAGCAGCTCAATAAAGTTCCCTATGCGGGCAGCTGGACCGCAGGTCAGTGTGCGGAGCATATCAACAAGGCGGCTGCGGGAGTGGCCCATACTATAAAAGGGCGTACCAGACCTGGAGATCGCCGGCCCGATGAGAAGAATGCGGCCATTGCCTCGGTATTCCTCGATTTTACCCTAAAAATGCAAGCGCCGGATTTTATCATTCCATCGGATGGCCCGCATCAGAAGGAAGCCGTGATCAGCGATGCGGGGAGGTTCATTTCGTCGCTGGTGAAGTCGATCAGGGGCTCCGATCTGTCGGAGATCTGTCTGGACTTCGAAGTCCCTGGCTTTGGCCCTTTCACCCGGGAGGAGTTTGTTTATTTCGCCCTTTGCCATACGCAGCGGCATATCCATCAACTGAAGAAGATCTCGGCTGCGCTGGAACCCGTGTTGTCCTGAAGGGGAACTGCCTTGCAGGTGACGGTCAGCGCAAGGACTGCCGGTCGCTGGAAGGATTGCCGGTCACCGGTTGACCTGTCGTTCGGCGGAAAATACACCGGTCAGCGGCCATGTCTGTCGAAATATTGATCGATGTCTTTTTTAGCCATGCCAGGCTTTATGTCACTGGTATAATGCAGCCGCAGGATCTGGAGATCGATGTTATTGATGTCCTGTCTCCAGAGGCTCATGTTGGATGCCGCCGATGGATCGTTCTTTATGAAATCGGATCTGTCTTTCTGATTGAAAATGAAGTCGCCAAGGGATTGCAGGAAATAGTGAGAGACGAGGGCTGCCTGCTGGTCCCGGTTAAAGATGATCCTGGTATTGACCAGCATCCTGCAGCTGTAAATATTATCGAGGGCATCCCATTTTAAGTACCATCCACTTCTTCTCCCAATATAATCTAAATCGATAAAGTAATTGGCGGATGCCTTATCGTCGGTAAAGGAAATTTTTATCTTGCTGTCCAGCGCGGGGGAAATAAGCGCAATGGTGTTCCTGAGCTTGCCGAGGATCTCTTTTCTGCTCTTTCCGGCACCTCCTTCGAGGCGGATCACGATGTCTTTATCCCATTTCCTGACCACGGAGTCATGGATCACTCCTTCGCTGTTCCGGTGGCCTGGATGAAGGGCGACGGCCTTGTACAGGGCCTTGAAAGAAGAGTCGTACGAAGGTGCCTGATCCTGACATAGTGCGGTTACAGCCAGGCAGATGAAGCTGAAAAAAAAGGAAATTTTTTTCATGTTGAATGGGCTTAATTGTCATTAAATTTAAGAAAAAAGAGAAATAAAAAGCGCGGGTTAACGTCCGGTTAACAAGGGCCAGCGTTCATATGTCGTTCGCGAAATATCAACTACTTGAGAATGACCGGCAGATTTATGAGATATTTTTATAATAATTCGAACATTTACCGGTCGTGGCTGTTCGTGGTTGTGTCTCACACTTCGTGCTGCAAAACTCAACAACCACAAGATGGAACCGCTGAAGATCTTGATGATAGCCACTTCCCATGGGCAATTAGGGGATAGCGGCCGGAAAACGGGCCTTTGGCTGGAAACACTGGCCGCCCCATACCTTATTTTCAGGGAAGCCGGGGCGCTTATTACCATTGCCTCTCCAAAGGGCGGAGAGATCCCGCTCGATCCCCGGAGCGAATCCATCATCGTCGCCACCTCCTATACCCGGAAATTTCAGAAAGACCCGGTGGCCAGCTCCCTGCTGCTCCGTTCGGTAGCGCTGAATACCCTTAATGCAATGAATTATCATCTGGTATTGCTGTGCGGCGGACATGGCGCTATGTGGGATCTTGCCGACAATGCCGCATTGACGCGATTGCTGGAGGATTTTGTCCGTCAGAACAGGCTCATTGCGACCGTGAGCCAGGGAGCCGCCGCATTGGCATCGCTTCACAACGAAACCGGCGAGTGGCTGGTGAAAGACCGGAACCTGACGGCCTTTAGCAACAGTGAAGAAAAAGTGGCGGGATCGACGGAGCTCATGCCTTTTTTGCTGGAATCGAGGCTGCTGTCGCTGGGGGCGATCTATACTAAGGAACAGAATTATACCAGCTATACGGTGACAGATGGCAGGCTCATGACTGGTCAGAACTCTTCTTCCTCACCGGAACTGGCGAGGAAGATCCTTGTTTATATGAAGCTGAATGCTCCAAAAGATGAACCCCGGGTGATTGCCCTCAACTAGGCGTTCGACCAGCCGGCCCCGACCCCGCCGCCGATGTGCCCCGACACCAATACGCCTTTACTTCGTTGCCAGCAGCGTCAGCCCCAGGATCCTTTCGGGGAACCATACATTCATTTCACATTTGCTCCGGTTGGCCCAGGCATAATATGGAACGGCGATAAAATGCTGCGGTTCCGTCCTGACGGAATAGCCATCGCGACCGACCTTGACGGCCATGGCCGTCGACTCCAACACTTCCACGCCACCCAGCAGCTGCGGCTGGAAGGTCGCGGTAAATTGCGCGCTGACGGGAAGTATGAGATTGCTGGTCTTGTTGTTGTTGTCTATCCCTTCAGCGCAATAAACGACCGGCCCCCTTTCCAGCGCCACTTTGCCTATATCGTTCTTTACGGCCGGATTGGCGACGACCCTGCTAACGTTCATGGGTAAGGTTAATTTTACCACATCGCCCTTCTTCCAGACGCGGCTGATGACGGCATATCCATTTTCCATCTTGTACACGAAGGCAGCGCCATTGACATGGATAACGATCTTTCCGGCAGACGAACCCCCATCGGTGTTCGCGGCCTTATCGTTGGAGGATGGTCCGGCAGTGGCTGCGTCTGCTCCGGCATTCTCAAAAGTATAAAGGTCGGAAGGGAAGGGCCGGCCTTTTGCCCAACCGGGAATGCGGATCAGCAGTGGGAAGGAAACGGGTTTGACCGGATCGACCGTAATACAGAGCGCGCCGTCCCACGGATAATGATTAGCCTGGGTGATCTTCACAGGCAGGTGATCCAGGGTGAGACCGACCTTGCTGCTGATAAAGAGATTGACGAACAGGCGGTCTCCTTCCTGTGCGTAGATATAACCGGGGAGGGCGGGCAGCAGCCGGGCGATATTGGTAGGACAGCAGGAACATTCGAACCATCCCGAACGCTGCGGCTCGCGGTCCTGATGGGAGAAGTCGTCATTGATCTGCAGGGCATTCGTATAAAAAAACGATTTCCCGTCCAGCCCCACGCCCGATAAAAGATTGTTGTAAAGGATCTTTTCCAGCACGTCGATGTATTTGGATTCACCATGCAGCTGGAACATGCGCTGATTCCAGAAGATCGCGCCGACCGAGGCGCAGGTCTCGTTGTAGGCCGTGGTATTGGGCAGCTCGTAGTTATCGCCAAACCGCTCGCCATCCCCTACGGCCCCGAGGCCGCCCTGCACATATATTTTCTTAGAGACGGTGTTGTTCCAGATCCTGCCGAGGGCATTCTCATACACCGTATCGCCCGTCAGCGCAGCAATGTCCGCCATCGCCGAATAAAGATACATGGCGCGTACGGCGTGGCCTTCGGCCTCATCCTGGAGGGCAACGGGCTTGTTATCCTGCCAGTAGGAGCCATTCTTCCAGGGGTTGGGGCTTTTGGGATCGTATCCTCTTTTGCCTCTGGCATCGAGAAAGAACTTTGCCAGCGTCAGATACTCTTTTTTTCCAGTGACCCGATAAAGCTTGGCGAGACCCATTTCCACGATCTCATGCCCTGGGGCCACTTCCATTTTGCCTTCTCCGAATACCTGGAGCAACAGATCGGCGTTTTTCAGGGCGATGTCCAGCAGCGTTCTTTTGCCGGTGGCCACGAAATGTGCGTAGGCAGCCTCGTAAAGATGCCCGGAATTATAAAGCTCATGACTGTTGTCGTGCTCATTGATCCACCGGACGGGACCTGACCAGGCATGTGGGTGCAGGGGATCGATGGTGCGGGCCGTATACAGATAGCCATCGGGCTCCTGCGCCTTTCCGATGAGGGTGATCAGCGAATCTACATAACGGTCCAGCGCCTTGTCCGGGTGAACGGACAGGGAATAGGAAGCCCCTTCGATCGTCTTGTAAATATCGGTATCGTCAAAGGGGTAGGTCGTGCAGAACTTTCCTTTTTTTTCGGCGGCCATCGTAAAATTCTTCACCCGGCCGGTGGATTCGCAGCGGCTGAAGGAGGCTGGGATGGTCACGGTCCGGTTGGTCTCGATCCTTCCGGACCACAGATTGTCCGTCAGTCTGACATTTGTAAAGGGGACATTCTGGATGCCGTAGTCTTTTTTCCGCGACGTGGTCTGGCCGTTGGCAGGCTGGGCGCCGGCGGGCTGGCCATTTGTGGACTGGCCCTTTGCGGACGGGGAGTTGGCAGATCCGGCAGCAAGCAGGGCTATGGCGCAAACCCAATGATTTTTATACATCGTTGTTGTTTTCTCTCCCCGCAAGTTATCGAATTCCACTCACTGCCATGTCGCCGGATGGCACGATTTTTTAACTGCTTCTGGTATAAAATTAACCTATAAAATTAACGGTATGTCATACGAGAATGGGTCTTACGAGAAGTATCAGTCCTGTATCGACGCCTGTAATGATTGCGCCGCCCTTTGTTACCAATGCGCAAATGCCTGTCTGCAGGAAACTCAGGTGGCCGGACTGAGAGAATGCATCCAGCTCGATCTGGAATGCGCGGTCTTGTGCCGGACCGCTTCGGAGATCATGATGCTGGATGGAAAATATGTAGAACATATCTGTAAGATCTGCGCTGATGCCTGTATGGCCTGCGCAGAGGAATGCAGCAAGCATGCGGAGATGGGTATGGAGCATTGCCGGGTCTGTGCGGAGGCCTGTACGCGTTGCGCGGAAGAATGCGTGCATATGTCCGTGCTTGCATGATCTGAGGTTCGCGAAAAAGGCCCGGCGAAATTTCAGGCATTGTGCTTGCAATCAGATGGTAAAAGAGATAAGTATATGAAAAAAAGGGAACTGGCCGCTCTTTCTACGATAATTCTGTTGGGAACTGGAATAGCCATCTGGATGGCGGCCAGACGAAGGAAAGCCCGGCAGCAAAGGGTGCTGATCGCAGATGCAGGGTATGAAACGGCCTACGATATCTTGTTTCCCCAGAAAGCCGGCAGGCCCAATGCGGGGTAAAATTTCCACGCCGTCCGCCCCGGTATTTCCACGCCGCCGATCCCATACGCAGGACAAAGCTGGCTATGCGCTGGTCCGCAGGCAGTTGGCGACTTCTGCTATTTCAACTCAAAAATGGCGAATTCCTGATCGGCTGCTCCTTTATTGACGATACCGCCTCCACCGGGCCGGATATATAAAAAATCACCTTTTTTTACCAGGGGCTTCCAATATCCCGAACCCCGGTCTCCTGCGAGGGTCTCTCCGGCATTGTCCGAGAGCTTTATGATAACCATGGCCGCCTTTCTTCTGGACAATCCGAAACTGGCGTGTCCGTACAGTGTGATCCGATAGGCGCGGACGGGTTTTTCGTCAAATAACAGCTTAAAATTACGAACACTGTGTATGCCCCGCGTAGCGGTCGCGCTGTCCAGCGGCGGATCGATCTCATGATGTTCTTTTGCGGGCAGCTCCATATCGATCACATGAAAATCTTTGGTATCGCTATTCCATACCCGGTGGACGCGGAACTGATCATAGAACCCTTCAAACCAGATATTGCCATTGGTCAGGTGAATTTTCGCCGGCTCGACCTTGACCTCGGTACCGGTCTTTGTATCGCTGAGCACAAGGAACACGGATGGTGTCGAATGCTTGTGAAAAAGCGAGGTATCGCGCGGGGGAATATGTACATCAAGGATCCTTACCATATCGTTTTCGAAGACGTTGTGATGTCTGGGCTCATCCTTTACCTGGATCTGGGCTGTAGTGGACAAGGCTACCGATGTCAGTAATATTGTTCCCGAGAGGAAGGAGAGGGTGCGTGGGTGAACGATGGATCCCGAACGTTTCATGGAATTTTTTTTATGAATATAGGGGGAAAAAGAATAATGGCCCAGAGAATTTCCGGTCTGAGGTAGAGAATACGGATCTGCGGGTCTGCGATGGCATGCTATTTTCATCCCTTTTCCCATATGGCAAGATCACACCGGTCGATCTATCTGGCGCTTGTCGCTAATATCGCTATTGCGGTGACGAAGTTTATAGCGGGTGGCATCAGCAGAAGCTCGGCTATGATCTCCGAAGGCGTCCATTCGCTGGTCGATTCTGTGAACGAGCTCTTATTGTTGTATGGCATACATCGCAGCAACCGGAAAAGGACAAGCAACATCCTTTTGGCTATGGCAGAGAGCTTTATTTCTGGTCCTTTATCGTGGCCATCCTTATTTTCGCGCTGGGCGCAGGGGTGTCGTTTTTTCAAGGGATCACCCAACTCAGGCACCCAACGCTCAGCACCCGGATCGGGTGGAGCTATGCGGTGCTGGGAACCTCCTTTCTTTTTGATGGCGGCTCTTTTCTCGTCGCGCTTCATGATTTTAATAAAGACAAAAAGAGCAAGGACTCGGTTTGGGAATCCGTAAAAGATAGCAAGGACCCGACCAGCTTCATGGTGCTGTTCGAAGATGGGGCGGCGGTGCTGGGGCTTCTGGCCGTGGCGATCTGCCTCTTTATCGGGCAACAAACGAAAAATCCATATTTCGATGGTATTGCCTCGATGCTGGTGGGCCTGATCCTGACGGCTTCTTCGGCCCTGATGGCGAGGGAAAGCAAAAGCCTTCTTATGGGCGAGGGGATATCAGCCCGGACTGAGCAGCAGATCAATGCCATCATCGGAGAGGATCCCTCCGTCCGGATGCAGCGGTTCTTCTCGATCTATCAATCTCCGGAGGAAGTGCTGATCGTGATCATCATTTCCTTTAAATCACAGATGACAACGGAGGCCCTTAACCGGAAGATCAATGCGATCAAGAACAGGATCAAAGAAAAATTTCCGAAGATCAATTATATCATCATTCAGCCCGCCTCCTGAAACATGCAGCGGGGCGCGCTGAGGGACTGGGTAAACCGTCCTGCCGGGGTTGTGTAAACTGTCTTTTAACAAAAACTTTGGGGGGTAACGACCATTTTACGGGCCAATAAGCCTAATTTGGCGGATTCCTGATTGACCTATGCGTTATACCTTTTTATTCATCATCATGCTCCTGTCCTTTTGCAGTGGATCGGCCCAGACCTTTCTGACCGGAAAGATCCATAAAAAGGAAAGCACGGAAATCCTCGTTTCCGTGAGTATCCAGAACCATACCCAGCGTAAATACGATCTTTCCGATGAGGGCGGCAATTACCGCATACCCGCGCGGGAAGGCGATCAGCTTACTTTTTCCTCCGTTGGATTCCTCACCGACACCGTTATCGTAACGGAGACCATGCTATCGGGGGACTGTCCGATATCGCTTGAAACAAGGGTGGTAGCCCTGCCCAGCTTCCAGGTAGGAAGCCTCAGCAATTACCAACTGGATTCCATGGCGCGGCGGGAAGAATACAAATGGATCTATGAGCATGGGAATGTACAGCGGGTGGAAAAAGAGCGGCATGGGGATGGGGTGGGGATGAACATCGATCTGTTCCGGAATGCCTCGAAGGGGGACAAGGACAGGGAGAAATTAAAGAAGCGTCTCCTGAAAGAAGAGGAGCAGCATTATATCGACTACCGGTACAACCGGGAATATATCAGCCGGCTCACCCATCTGAAAGGGGATTCCCTGCAAAAATTCATGGAATATTACCGGCCCACTTATGATTATACCCGTAAGGCCGCCACCGTGGATATCCTCATTTTTATCAACGACAGCTTCAAGAAATTTAAAACGCTGCCTTTCCCGAAAGATGCCGCTGCCAGGGATTCGGTGGGCAGCGGTCCTGTCAACGCTGCCGGGAAGCCATAGGGCCACTGAATTATCCTTATATTTGGCTACCAAACAATTAATTTCTATGCATTTATCAAAACTATTTGCCGGCAGCCTGCTGATCGCCGGTGTTTTCGCAGCATGTAACAATGAAGTAAAACAGGATACCACCGCCGCACAGGGACCCACCCTCAAAGAAGAAACCATCACTTATCAGGGGGACGGCGTTACCATGAATGGCTATGTCGTTTACCAGGATTCCATAACGAAGAGACAGCCTGCCGTGCTGGTGGTGCATGAATGGTGGGGGCTGAACGATTATCCGAAAATGAGGGCCAGAGAACTGGCTAAACTTGGCTATGTAGCCATGGCCATCGACATGTTCGGCGATGGTAAGATTGCGGATAACCCGGACAGCGCAAAAGCCTGGGCGATGCCTTTTTATATGAACCCGGACAAGGCCAAGGCGCGTATCGATGCGGCCATCGCAAAGATCAAGACCTATGGCGTGGTGGACACGACAAATATTGCCGCCATCGGATATTGCTTTGGCGGGGGCATGCTGCTGAATATAGCCAGGCTTGGCGAGGAACTGAAAGGCATCGTCAGCTTCCACGGTACCCTGCTGGGCACGCCGGCCCGCAAAGACCTGCTGAAGACCCCGATCCTGGTCTGCCACGGAAATGCGGATAAGTTCGTTTCGCCCCAGGATGTTGCCCAATTCAAGAAACAGATGGATTCGATCGGCGCCATGTACACTTTTGTAGGTTACGACAGCGCCACCCATGCCTTTACCAACCCCAATTCCACTGCAACCGGCCAGAAATTCAATATGCCTATCGCTTATAATGCAAGGGCGGATTCGGCCTCATGGAATGAAATGAAGACTTTTCTGGCTTCCTGCTTTAAGGACTGGGTATCCAAATCGAGGGGGGATATTAAGTAGTTTTTGCTTTCCCTAGATGGAACCATGTAATCTTTTAGTTAACCTTTCTTTACCAAATAATTAATTCCCCCACCTATTTCGCGGTGGGGGATTTTTGTTTGATAATTTTGCGCCAAATAATATTGCTTATGAACGCACCCTCCATGCCGACCAAACGGCTCAGGTTTTTGTTGCTCGTGATCCTATCTCTTTTCTGCGCTGGCGCCTCCGCACAGTCCAGCGGATCGGGAATCAGCGGTTTTATTTATGAAGATGGAGATAAGCCCGTCGATGCGGCCACCATTACGATCAAAAATACGGCAACGGGTTTCACCACCTCCGCCATCACCAGCAAGAAAGGATATTTTATCCTGAGGGACCTTCCGGTCGGTACTTATAATATCGAGGTGTCCGCGATCGGGTTTCAGCCCACCGTCCTCAAGGATAATGTGCTGAACCTTGGCGACCGGCTGGTGCTGCACAAGATCGTCCTGGGCAAGAACGCCACGACGCTCAGCGAGGTCACCGTCCGTTCCACCAGCTTTAATAACAGTATCGACAGATTGGGCACCGGAACGGCCGTCAGCAGCCGGGCCATTCAGAAGATACCGCTTATCTCCCGTAACTATACCGATCTGATGGTCCTTTCTCCGCTGGCCAACGGAGCGTCTCTGGCGGGCGCCAAACCCGGCGGTACCGGCTATATGCTGGATGGCGTCAGTAATCGCAGGGCTCATTTTGCAGGGACCACGGATGCGGCTTTTTCCATCTCCTCGGAGACGATCCGGGAATTTGAAGTGTCGACCAATTCTTACGATGTCACCAATGGCCGCGGATCGGGTGGCGTGGTAAAAGCGATCACCAAATCAGGCACCAACACGCTTTCGGGATCGGCATGGGGTTATTACGGCGCCAATTCCCTGGCCGCCAGCAAAGACGTGAACGGCAATCATCTGACCAGCAAATATGAGATCAAACAGGGCGGCGGCTTGCTGAGCGGGCCTATCGTAAAGGACAAGGCCCATTTTCTTATCTCTTACGATCAGTTCCAGAATACGATCCCTTTCAGGGCCTATGATTTTACCTACTCGGGCGCGACCCAGGCCCAGGCCGAAAAGAACCTTGGCATCACGAAGGCCAATATGGACCAGATCGTCAATATCATGGAAAAACAATTCGGCTTCCCCGCCAGCCCACAGTATGGCACGATCAATATCGTTCAGGAGACAAAGAATGCTTTTGCCAAATTCGACTGGAATATCAATAAGAAGAACCTGCTGACCCTTAAATACAATTACCTCCATTTCGTCGATCCCAACAAGCTGAAGGGCTCGGGTCTGCTGACCACTCAGTATACGGGTGTGGAGATCGATAACGCGGTGATGCTTGGTCTGCGGACGGAATTCTCCGGCAAGCTGACCAATGACCTGAAGCTCAGCTTTTCCACCTACCGGAAATTCCTGCATTTCCTCAACAACCATGTGCCCGAAGGGTTCGTGAATGTCAATTCTACTTTTTCAGATGGCAGCACCGGCAATGTCACGGTCGCCTTTGGAGATCAGAACTGGGTGCCTGAGCGTGACGCCTCCGATGTCATACAGATCGTGGATAACCTGCGTTACAAAGTGGGCAACCTGAACTTTGTCTTTGGCACCGACAACAACATCAACCATGTCACGGATCGTCTGTCACACGACCAGCAGGGACAGTTCTATTATAACAGCATCACGGATATGGCGAATAACAACCCTTACCGGTTCAACAGGAAGATCCCGCTGAATGGCAACAATCCGGCCATCAGCGTGCCCGTCATCGAGCTGGGCCTCTTTGCGCAGATGGAGACCAACCTTCGGCCCAACCTGAGCCTGGCCGTCGGTCTCCGCTGGGATGCGACCATCATCGGCAGCAAGCCGACCTACAACCCGCTGCTCCAGCAGGACCTCGGCATACGTTCCGACGTAGTCCCCTTCGATGCGAAGAATGTGCAGCCCCGTGTCAATCTGATCTGGGACGTTCATAGCAATGGCCGTGATATCGTAAAATTCGGGGCCGGTCTCTTTTCTTCCGAATTCACCACGCAGCCCATCACCTTTGCGCATATCGACAACGGCGTCGACTTCAGACAGATCGATATCCGCACGAATGTTCCCATTCCCGACTGGCAGGCCTATCAGAAAGATTTCAGCAAGGTGCCGGGTGTAGCATATTATAATTCCCTCCCTGCCAAGCAACCTGCAACGGTGCTGGTCATGGACAAGAACCTGAAGAACCCGCTGACCTTCAAGACGAACCTCAGCTACTACCATTACTTTAATAACTGGTTCCGCATGGGGGCCGACGTCTATTTCGACAATACCTGGGATAATTTCTATCTCACCGACCTGAACCTTAAACGTACGCCTGAATTCGTGACGAATGAAGGCCGCGAAGTATATGTTCCGGCCAGCACCCTGGCGGCCACCGGCGCCAATGCCCAGCCGATCCTTGCCAATTCAAGGATCTCTGCCAATTTCAACCAGGTGAGGTATTTCACCAATACAAAATGGTCGTCGAAATTCATCGGTGCGGTGATCGAGGCCACCGCTCAGCTTGGCCGCGACGGATCTTTCAGCCTGTCGTATGCGAGGGGCAAGGCAACGGGCACTCCTCCCTATGATAACGGAGATCCGCGTAATGCGAATTTCGCCGTCGGTTCTTCTTACCATACCTATTCTTCTTATGGAAAGAACTGGTACAGCGATGGCGATCAGCGCAACAAGCTGGTGGCCCTGCTGCTTAGCCCCACCTTCTATGGGTTCAGCATCAGTTCTTCCTTCCAGGCTTATCAGGCCAACCGTTATTCGGCCTATATCAATAAGGATGTCATCGGCGAAGGCAACGACGGAACGAACCTGGCCTATATCTACGATCCGAATAACCCCTCGACTCCAGCCTCTATCCGCGCCGGCATGCAGACCCTGCTGACCAATACCAGTCCTGAATACAGGAAGTTCCTGCAAAGCAATTTCGGGAAATTCGCTCCCTACAATGGCGGGATCATGCCCTGGAGGACCCAGTGGAATACCAGCGTGGCCTATGATCTTAAGCTTGGCGGGACGCACAAGATCACTTTCCGCGCGGATATTTACAATGTGCTGAACCTGATCAATTACAAGTGGGGCGGCTACAACCAGATCATCAATACCAATCTGTATAACCTCGCGGGCTTCGATCAGGCGACCCATTCTTTCCAATACACGGTGAATACCAATGCCGGCGCCAAACAAAAAACGGCCAGCTATTATTCTGTCCAGTTCGGCGCCCGGTATTCTTTTTAAGTATATTTTTTTACATTGCGGGGTGGGCTTCCATCCCGCAATTTTTTTATACAACAATTTCGTCTTATGAAAAAGATCATCATTGCAGGTCTCGTTCTTTTCTCCGTTGGTGGCCTGACACAGGGGACTCACGCGCAGACCGCGGGCAACGTGCAGACGACAGGTAATGCTCCAGTCGCGGGCAACGCCCAGATCGCAGAGCCGGGCAAGCCGCTGCCGGAATGGAAAGAGGGCTATCTCGATCTGCACCATATCAATACCGGCCGGGGGAATGCCGCCTTTTATATCCTGCCCGACGGCACTACCGTTCTCTTCGATGCGGGCGAGCTCGATCCCTCCGTCCCGCGTACCACCTCCAAACGCAATACACCGATCCGGCCCGATGATACCCGCCGGCCTTATGAATGGATAACCGATTATATCGAGCAGGTGTCTCCGGCAAAAGAAAAGACCGTGATCGACTATGCGGTCATCTCCCATTTCCACGACGATCATTTCGGGAGCTGGTATCCCGACGCTCCCTTATCCGCTGACAAGCGCTATGCGCTTACGGGTATCACCGGTGTAGGAACACTGCTGCCGATCCATAACCTGCTGACCCGTGATTACAGCTATCCTGTCTCTTTCGAGACCCAATTGAAGCCCGCCCGCGCTGGCGCCGCCGTCGGCTCCGACGACCGGCACTATGTACGGACCTGGGAAAATTTTCTGGCCTTTGTAAAATCCCGCCGGCAAAATGGGATGGTCGCGGAATTTTTTAAACCGGGCAGCAGTACGCAGATCCGGCTGTTGCATCGGGCGGCGAGCTTTCCCAATTTTTATGTCCGGAATGTAAAATCCAATGGGTGGATCTGGACGGGAAAGGACAGCACGGTGGAACAGCATTTTCCGCCTGTAGACACGGCCAACCGGAGGACATGGCCGGATGAGAACCCGCTGAGCAATGTGCTGGTCATTCATTACGGGCCTTTCAGCTATTATACGGGTGGGGATTGTTCGGGGAATGTTTTTCTGGGCGACTCTGCCTGGCGGGATGTCGAGACGCCGGTAGCCAGGGCGATAGGAGAGGTAGACATTGCGACCATGGACCATCATGGCAACCGTGACGCCGTCAATGAATTTCAGATCAGGACGCTCAGGCCCAGGGTGTGGATCGAGCAGGTGTGGACGGCGGATCATCCCGGTCATGAGACGCTGATCAGGGCGACCTCCCCGCTGCTGTATCCGGACAAGCGCGATTTTTTTGCCACCAATATGATGGAGGCGAATGAGCTGGTGATCGGGCCGCTGATCGGGCAGGCATACAAAAGCCGGCAGGGCCATATCGTCGTACGTGTGCTGCCCGGGGGAGAAAGCTATTATGTGATCATCCTGGAGGATGGCAACCGGAGCAGACTGGTGAAAAATGTATTTGGCCCCTATACTTCTAAAAGCATACATTAGCTGTCATGCCCCTGATCAAGGCAGCTACATCATGCGGAATACTATCAGCGCGATCGCCTTATCGGCGGCATTATTTACGGGGCTTCGGGTAATGGGGCAAACGCCCGCGAAGGCGCGGGATTCAGCGGAGTTGGCCGCCCGGCGGATCCCCGCCGATCCTTACAATGCGAAATTCCGTCCGCAGTTCCATTTCTCTCCGAAAGAGCACTGGATGAACGATCCGAATGGGATGGTCTTTTTTCACGGCGTTTATCATTTGTTCTTCCAGTATTATCCCGACGATATCGTCTGGGGACCGATGCACTGGGGACATGCTACGAGCAAGGACCTGGCCCACTGGAAGGAACAGCCCATCGCCCTGTTTCCCGACCGGCTGGGTTATATTTTTTCCGGCAGCGCGGTAGTGGACTCGGGCAATACCAGCGGCTTTGGCCGTCCCGGTCAGCTACCTCTTGTAGCGATCTTTACGCAGCATGATGCGAAGGGTGAGAAGAGCGGAGCGGTGGATTTTCAGAACCAGAGCATTGCTTACAGCCTCGATGAAGGAAAGACCTGGACCAAATATGAAAACAACCCCGTGCTGAAGAATCCGGGGATCAAAGATTTTCGCGACCCGAAGGTGATGTGGTATGCGCCGGGTAAAAAATGGGTGATGACCCTGGCCGCAGCGGACCATATTGAATTCTGGTCTTCCCCCGATCTGAAGGAATGGAAGAAAGAATCCGGCTTTGGCGCAGGCGTTGGCGCGCATGGAGGCGTCTGGGAATGTCCCGATCTGTTCTCCATGCAGCTTGGCGGGGTGGAGTACTGGGTGTTGCTGGTCAGCTCGAATCCCGGCGGTCCCAACGGCGGCTCCGGCACGCAATATTTTATCGGTCGGTTCGATGGGAGCCAGTTCCATCTGCTGGAGAATACAATCAAATGGATCGATTATGGCCCCGATGATTATGCGGGCGTCACCTGGGGAAATACCGGCCACCGGAGAATATTCCTTGGGTGGATGAGCAACTGGGAGTATGCCAATCAGGTGCCGACGGCTACCTGGCGGAACGCCATGACCATCCCCCGGGAATTGCAGCTGCAACGGCTGAGCGATGGCATCTATCTGAGCTCGCGTCCTGTAAAGGAATTCTCGGCGCTGACGCCCACGCCTGCGCCTGCCGGCCCGGCGGTTACTGCTGTCCGGGGCTCCAAGTCTGTTTCCGCTGCATCCCGTGGGGCTGAGCCCGTCCGTACTGCCGGCAAAGATGCTGCCGCCTCCGCGGCCCCCCGTGGGGCCACTGCTATGTCCCGTGGGACCACTGTTACGTCCCGCGCAAATCCCGACTCCGCAACCGGCCGTTATGTGGTAAAATTCGAGGCCCAGCAGGACAAGGACCTTTTTATATTTCTTTCCAATGATATCGGCGAACATCTTATCGTGGGATATGAGACAGCGACCCATCAATATTATATAGACCGGAGCCGCTCCGGCAAGACCGACTTCAATCCGAATTTTTCGAAAAAAGCGTTTGCTCCGCGACTGAGCTCCTCGAAAAAAATAACCATCAGCCTGTTGGTCGACGCCTCTTCCGCCGAGCTCTTTGCCGATGGGGGACTAACGGTGATGACCCTTGATTTTTTCCCCACCAGACCGTTCACGGCCGTCACCGCCCGGTCCGGGAACCAACCGGTAAAGCCTTTGTCGAGGATCCCAGTCCGTTCGATATGGCCATAAAAAACAACACGGATAAAAAAAGCCCCCGGCTCAGCGGGGGCTTTGTGATGTTGTATGCTGTGCGAAGCAATTTATTGCACCAGTAATTTCTGCGTGGTCGATCCGATGCTGCTCAATGCCTTCACCGTATAGATCCCTCTTGCAAATTTGCTGATATCCACCGGGATGTCCTGAGTTCCTGCCGTGGTGATCAGCTGTTTCATCACTCTGCCGCTGAAGTCGAGGATCTGTATGTTGACGGCGTCCCTTGCATTGGCTACCCTGATGGTGACCGTTGCATGTGCAGGGTTGGGGCTGATACGGATCGTTGTCTGGCTGGAGAAATCCACTTTGAGCACCTTTGAATATGCTGCCTTCCCGTCCAGGTCCACTTCGTTCAACCGGTAATAGTTGGTTCCGGCCAATGGTTGCTGATCGGTAAAGGTATAAGAGGAGGCGGTGCTGCTGTTGCCTTTTGCCGCAACGGTGCCGATGACCAGGAAATGCTGGCCGTCATTGCTCCTCTGCACTTCGAAGAGCTTGCTGTTCGTTTCTTCGGAGGTCGTCCAGGATAACCTGACCCCATCATCCACTTTGTCCGCCGTGAAATCAAGCAGCTTCACCGGCAAAGGCGTCACACCCGAGAAAGAGAATTGGGTAAGCACCGGATAGTGGTCCGTGGTCGTCGTGCCGTATTTGGCGACCAGGCTGCTGACATCCGACAATACGGTGGCAGAGCCGGGGAAGTAATAGGGCGTCATGGCCGTACTGGCAATGACATTGTCGATCACGCTGCTGAAACTGACATCCGAGTGTTGTCCAGCCGGGCTCAGCGGCTTCGTGGGGAAGATATATCTGCTGGCGTCTGTGATCGTGAATGCGCTGTACGACGTTTCGCCGCCGGCTATCCCCGCGGTGATGGTCTGATTCAGATCGTCGTTGTAGTCCCCGAGGACGATCACGTTATCGGCTGGGTATAATGCCTGGATCAGAGAGTCGAGGATGGTCGCCCCATGCTTCCTGCGCATGTAAGAAGTAGCGACCGGGTCCAGATTTGACTTCCCGTGAATATTGATGAACCGGACCTGTTGTTTGATCGTGCTGCCTTTGTTGTCGCTCAGCGTCACATCCGCCGTCAGCATATATGGATAGCGGCCGCTGGACCAGTCATTATAATAAACGGTGCTGGTGTCGGCTGCATTATTGTTCCCGAAAAGGCTTAGCAAGGAGTCCGCATGGATATTGCTGAACTTATCGGTGTTATAGACAAAGGCCAGTTTCTGGATCTGATCGAGCGGATAATGATTGGCCTCCGCGGTATTGGCATGCGACCCATACTGGCCGACGACATAAGCATAGTGGGGCATCGTGGCTACGATAGCAGCCAGGGCGGGTTCGTTGACTACTTCCTGCAGCGCATAAAGATCGGCTTTCAGCGTGGGCAGGATGATCCCGACGTTCTGTTCCTGAAGCACCTTATCGACCGGGCCGAAGGTAGGATCGGCGATACCGAACCAGTTGAGGTTCCAGTTCACGATGCTCAGCGTGGATGTGGGGTCGATGCTGTTGCCTTTCAGCGTTACGACGGCTGTGCTGTCATCGATGACCACACTAAGGGTTTCGTTGAACTGATTGTTGACCGTTGCGGGGTTGAACTGTACATAGATCGTCTGGGCAATGTTATTGGCCGTCGCCTGCAGGATCGTGGCGCTGGTTGCAAAATTGACATTATCCGTCGAGACGAGGAAATTGCCCGTAGTCGTCAGCGTTATATCCGAGGTAAGGTCATTGCCCGTCACCGTCAGGGTCTTGACCGAGCTGCTGCCGTTGGCGGTATATCCGAACTGCAGATCGTTGCTGTTCAGGGTCAGGGTAGGGTCAGGAGGCGTCAGTGAATTAGATACAGCAATGCTGTCCAGGGTCCATCTGAGGCCATCCTGCGTAGTGGATTTGTAGACGAAAGCGAAATATACGCTGGCCTGCTTATACGCCGTCAGGTTGATATTGGAAGAGAGCTTCCAGACATCCGAGCCCTCGCTGGGGAATTTGCCATTGAGGTCCGTCCAGGTGGCGGCGTTGGGATCGCCCGTACCGGTGTAGTCCGTCGAAATTTTTAATTGCAGGGGATCGCCGGAGAAGGCATTCCGGCTCCAGAAGCTCAGCAGGGGGAAGGCCGTGCCCGTCAGATCCAGTTTGGGAGAGATCAGCCAGTCCTCGTTCGTGTTATTGGTATTATTGGCAAAGCCGTTCATCTGAACGCCGCTGGTATGGATCGTGTCACCCGATGGTCCGACAGAATCCATTCCAAATGCCGTGCAGTTCCAGAGCTGGGCGCCGCTGACGCTGTACTGTGTGAATCCACCCTGGAACAGGCCATTGCCCGAACAGGTATTGAAGGTAAAGGTCGCCGGAGCAACAGTGGCTATGGAGGCATCGTACGTAGTAAAGCGCCATGGCGTGATCGCTGCCGACAGGTTGCCATAGACATCCTGGAAAGCGCCGGCATCGACCGCGATGGTATAGGGGGTCGCGCTGGCAAGCGGAGTGTTGATCGTTACGATCGAATTAGCCCCGATGACCACGCTGGCGGCGTTGACATCGATGGTCGTGCCCACGCCATTCGCGGTGACCGTGATATTCCCGCTGCCTTTCTGTATGGGCTTGTCGAAAGCGATAGCGGGAACGACAGCGGAAGGAACATCGGTCCGCTGATCTGGGGGATTCAGCGAAATTACCTTTGGCGGCGTGGTCGTATAGGTGCTGTTCCTCGGGATGGGTGCGGCTATGATAAAATCCGTGGAGTTGTTGTTGTTGTCCACTCCGTCCACTTTTCTTTGGACGGAGGTCGTATTGTCCGGTGTGCCCGCCTCCGCGGTCTCGAATCCCGTCGCTCCGGCCCCATAGCCAACCTTATCGATCACCGTGGCGCCCGAAGGATTATCGCCGGTCTGCGCGACGACGGAATTACTTACAATGACCTTGCCGGCCCCTAAGGCCAGTGCAAGGGGAGAGGATGGAACAAGATCCGGAGTGGGCAGGGGGGCAGTGCCGCCGCCTTGTGTTGTACCGGCCGCCTCCTGGATCAGGTAGAAGCTTTTTGCGGGGACGGTTCCGCTGAGGGCGGTGACGCCCCAGGTGCCGTGCCCTGCCGCGCTGGTGTACTGCACGGACCAGCCAGTCAGGTTTACCGGCACGGATTCGTTATTGTAGAGTTCGATAAAATCATTCTTGTAAAAAGAGCCGGAGTTGCCGCCTCCGCCATATACCTGGTTGACGACGATATTTGCGGCAGGAGGGTTGTTGGTAGTCGCCTGCGCTGCGGATGCGGCCGAATAATTATTGGCGCCGTCTACCGACCAGGCGCTGTAGAAATAGGTCGTCCCCGGGATGAGTCCGGTGTGCGGGAAGCTGAATCCTGCCGAAGGACCGCTGTACAGGACGGTGCCTCCACCTGTAATGGTATTGCCTGCGATCAGGGCGCCGGATGGGGTGCCGAAGCCTGTTGCGGACGTAGTAGTATAGGCCACGACGATATTATTGCCACCGGCATTGCCCGTTCCGGCCAGATCGATCTCCGTCGTAGAAGCCGTTGTGGCGGAAAAGGTCTGCAAAGGATCGACCACGATCCCTGAACCCACGGTCCCGGTGAGGTTAACGGTCTGAGTGGCTGCTCCTGCCGATGTAAAGGAGAGGGGCTGGTTTACCGGACCTGCAGCCGCAGCCGCGCTGATGCGGATGCCAACGGTGGCATTGCTTACCACGCCGCCGCTCTGGGCGAGCGTCAGTGGCAGGCTGGAATAGCTGGCGCCACCATCTGTGCTGATCTCCCAGGGCGCTTGTGGTGTAACGGTAATATCGTTCGTGAGGCCGGAGCCATTGACCGTAATCGTCTGCGGGGCCGATGCGGTTCCGGCAATGGTGGTAAATGTCGTCAGACTGCCTGACCCTACGGTGACCGATGGTCCACCGCCCGACACGGCGCTTACTGTTCCCCCGATGGCGAGGCTGTTGGCGGCGCCCGGTCTTCCAAGGGCAAAAGTACCTGCTCCTCCGGTGGCTCCCCATCCATATAACCTTATCGTAACCGTGGTGCCGGCCGGTAGATTTTGCAGCGCGGCTATACCGCTGAGATCTAACTGAGTTTGTTTGTCTCCTCCGCTGGTGGATAACAGATAAGATATATTGCTGCCGATATCCACGGCCGTAGCAAAGCCGTCAAGGCTGTATTGCCATTGAAATGTATTTGGCCCCGTACCGGACCTGCGGAACCAGACATCCAGGCTCGACAGGGATACCTGAAAACCACTGAGGGCATTTACCGTGAACTGAAAATATTTATTTCCGCTGATCGCCAGTGCTTCAGAACTGACATCCCATCCGCTGCCGGAAAATGCGCCTGACAGGGATGTTGCCGTGACACCGCTGCCCCGTGTAAGGGACGAGGTATTGAGATGAGCGTCGCCAACGGCGTTTACAAAAGGCACGGCGGTGGTGACGCTGTTCAGGTCCCAGGACAATATCTGACCCTGCCCGCTGTCGGGTAATAAAAAGGCGAGGATCAGCAACAGGAAGGGACATAGAAGCTTGATGTACAATTTTTTCATGCAAAGGATTATTTAGTAATGATTGAGCGGCTGCTGACCCGATTGGCGACTGCTGATCGGATCGGCGGCTAATGATCGGGCAACTTTAAATGATGACTGAACGATTCTTAAATACAGCGACTTAAAAAATGATCAGGCGACTTGTACGGGCACAAGAATTGCAAAGGATGATGGAATCAGTCCGGTAAAAGCAATTTTAGGAGGGTGGTGATTACATTGGATATCGGGACTGTAAATCTAACTCCCAGGGCAATAGGTTTTTTATTTTAATAAGAAATAATTATTAACAATCGTAACTTTAGTACAGCCCCCCTGATCCTTCGTCGTTTATAATTATTAATAAAAAATTATCTCATGCAAAGATCTGGACCGCATTTTTCAAGGTTACGCTTTCGCCTTCCCGGCTGTCTGCTGCTGGCTGTACTGATCAGCCTCGCCGCAGGGGCCCAGGAACGTCCCGGCCGTCCGGCCGAAAACCGCCCTGCCCCACAGCGTCCGACCGTGCAGCGGCCTCCGCAACAACGGCCTGCGCAGCAACGGCCAACGCCACAGC
>DATHHO010000229.1:0-12860 GCA_035317125.1 Puia sp. | reverse complement strand
TCAGGTAATTCACATTCATATGCGCATACATCTCGTTATCCCGTGTCACCGTAAAAAGGTCGGCCTCCGAAAGCACCTGTTTTTTCAGACCCCAGTTATTCATGTCGTCTATCAGGTCCAGCACTCTTTTCCCAAGCCTGGGCTGAGAAAGATCGGCTGGCATCGCCTTCCAGGCAGCACCGAGAAAATGATCCGACCGGAAGAAAGCCTCATTCTTGTACGCATCGGGAAATCCTGTCGACCCTTTTGTACGCGGATGTGCCGTCCAGGCCAGTCCATTTTCCCGTTCCAGCAGCTCCAGCATCCCGGCCGCATTGCCGATATGATAAACTTTGCCATAGACGGGATCATTGACCACAAAAGGGTCTTCCTTCTTCCTGGACATGATCCAATACACCGGTCTGGGGAAAAAATCCAGCCAATGCCCTCCAAAAAATTCGTTTGGCTCCTCTCCAGGCAGCAAAAGGAATTTCTCCGATGAGGCATTCCTGCAAAGCGCGAATAAGGCGCCGAGCTCTTTCAGCCGTTGCTCATCCGGTCCTTTGGGATGCGCCGTATAATGAAACTCCGCCAGATGAACGATATCGATGCCCATCTGCCGGAAAACCTTTACGAAATCCGGCTCGCCGGCGGATGAGTCACGGGCCGGCGAAGCACCGGCGAGCAGCACCTTCATCACATATTCATTATGAAAATGGCTGGACATCCTCTTGTATCCATCCAGCGGAAGATAACGATCGCCATGGGTGAAACGCTTCACGCTATCCAGCAAGTCTGCTGGCTGCTCCGTGCTGAGCAGACAGAAGAAATTCAGTCGCTGGGCGGTGCCCGGAGGGGCGTTGAACCAGGGAACATACCGGTGGTCTCCGTACAGATCCTGACGGATACCCAACCCACTTCCCTCCACCATCTTTCTGTACTGGCTGCCATGCCAGACAAACCGGAGATTGAATGCCTCGTCCAGCGGATAAAAATATTGGTGTGGGGGCGGGAACAGCGCAAGACTTCCTTCACTGGAAGTCCCGATGATGGTGCGGTATTTTACAGCCTCGCTCCGGGCCGTGTCCGGCAAGCCAGCATCGTCCAGGTTGCAAGTGACAGTCTGCAACCGATCCTGCACATCCGACCAGGAAAAAGAATTCCACGACCTGCTGACCAGCCCGGCATCATAAAGGATAGCCACGGAATCGGTTGTGGTGGTCATTACCGCTGCAATGTTGAACAGCGGGCTCCCGTCATATAACGTAATCTCCAGTGCGCCGGTGAAGTCGGCGGGATCACGCCTGTCCGTAGCAGAATGTCTCCCGGTGGACCACGAGCTTGACAGAGCAGTACCAGCCTTCAATTCCCCGATCCGTATAATCGTCCTCGATCCTTCGCGGCTGACCGTTGCCTTCCCTTTCAAAAGGCTGACGCGGAAAGAGGCAAATGGTTTAAGGGGGACTTTGTCAAAGAAGATATTCCAGCCATTCTGGGACACGAGATCGCGCTTACCTATGCTCAGCAGAAAAACGGGGTCTGCTCTCTGGATAACTTCCCGGAAAACTCCACTCCTTAACAACCCTATGCTTCTGAATAAAGGCTTACCGTCATGCAGGTCAATGATCATCCGTCCAACCCTGCTTCCGCCCGCGGGCCAACTGACCGTTAGTATTTTATCCGTCCGGATTATCCGGGCCCTGAAAGAAAGGCTGGCTGGTTTCAGGACCGGTGGCCGCTGAGCAGGTCGCTGGGCAATCGCTGAAAGAGTACAGATGAGCAATAAGGGTATTAAGATCATCCGTGTCATCGGCATCTATGTTTTAGTATATCGCTTTAGCGTAGATTCCCGGCAGATCAGTTTTGGCTCCAGCACCAGTTTGAGGGGTTTGTTGGCATAAGGATCTCCTTTACGGAGACCGTTAAAAAATAATTTAGCCGCTTCTTCTCCCATGCTGACCGTTTGCTGGTTCACCGTTGAAAGAGAGGGGGTCAGGTATTCCCCGAAGGTCTCGTTTGCAAACCCAATAATAGCGATTTCGTCCGGTATTTTTTTATTGGCCGATTTAATAGCCTGCATGGCGCCAAGTGCAGTATAATCCTCCACCGCAAATACGGCGTCTGGTAATTTTCGTCCAGACAAGAGCCGGTTCATACACTCCCTCCCCGACTCGATGCCTACTTTTCCGTAGATGATCAGGTCATCGTCGACCGGCAGTCCATGTACGTTCAATGCGTCGATATAGCCTTTCAACCGCTGATTGAAGATGCTTACGTGCTGCTGGCCGCCGATATGTGCGATCCGGTGGCATCCCTGCTCGATAAGATGTTTCGTAGCTTCGAAAGCCCCGGCATAGTCGTCCACCACCACAGACGACACCCCCAGCAGATCGCTGGCCCGGTCAAAAAGGATAAGCGGAACGCCCCGTCTTTTGATCTCGGAGAAATGGTCCAGGTTCATGGATTCTTTGGAGATGGAGGCCAGCACTCCGTCTACCCTGGACTGCAAAAAAGTCTGCACCCCTCTTTTTTCGTCCTCATAGAGTTCGTTGGTCTGGAAGATGAGGACATTGTAATTATTCTCATTGGCAATCCTTTCGATACCATGTACGACCGAGCCAAAGAAGTTTATTTCCGCGCTGGGAATGATCACGCCGATAATTCTGGATCTGCCCAGCCGGAGAGACGAAGCTATTTTATTGGGTTGATAGTTTAATCTGGCTGCCGCCTCTTTGACCCTTTTCTTGGTCGATTCTTTTATACCGGGATGATCGCTGAGCGCACGGGACACAGTCGCCGCCGTGATATTCAATTCGCGGGCTATATCCGTCAAGGTCACTTTTATAATGATATCGCTCATGAACCGGGTATGTGCGTATTATTTTCCGTTCAATTTCCGGATCAGGTACACCTCATCCTCGCGGTATGGAGCTCCATCCGGTTTAAATATATCATGAAACCATTCGATGGGCTGGCTGCCATCGGGCAAAGGAGTATCCCAGGCATAAATGGTATTGGTCTTGCCTGCCACAAATCCCCAGTTGATCGCGCCCACATTTTTTTTCTTCAGCACCGGCAGGACGGTGGAGAAGCGGCTATTCCGGGTACGTGCCATATATTCGGTGCAGATCAGCGGCTTGTTATTGGCTTTGAGTATTTCGATCACTTTGAGATGAGCCGACGCCTCATCATAATTGTGATAGGTGATCACATCGGAATTATTCAGTTGGAAGATACAGAGCGCCTCCATATGCCAGGCCCAGAGGCCGGAGCTCACCGGCTGATCGGGATTTACCTCTCGGGCCCATTGAAAAATTTTGGATAACAGCACGAGTGTCGAATCGCCCTTGCCCGAATTACCCGGTTCATTATAAAGGTCCCAGAGCAAGATCCGCTTGTCGTGCGCAAAGGTCGAGAGCACATCCTTTACATATTTCTCCAATCCCGAATAAAGGCTGGCATCGTTGGAAGCCGGCTGTCCAGGGTCCTGGACCCAGCCTGAATTATGTATGCCTGTCCTTGGGGCAGGCTGCCGCCCGATCTTCGGCTCCTTATTCCAGCAATCGTCGAAAAAAACAAACAATGGCTGGATATGATGTTTATCCGCAATGGATAAGAACTGATCCACTCTTTTCTTGAACCCTTCCGGGTCCTGCTTCCAGGCCAGGGAATGCAGAAAAACACGCATGGTATTGAAGCCGATGCCCTCCGCCCAGCCCAGTTCCTTATCGATAGTGGCAGGATCAAAGCTGTCCGCCTGCCACATCTCCAGCTGATTGATCGCATTTGCCGGGATATAATTGGCTCCGGTAAGCCATTTGTGCTCACTGTACCAGGCATTCGCTTTTTCGGCCGTCCATACTTTTCCCGTTGCGACGCTTGACCCCGGTTCGGTCTTTTTAGCCCGCTGAGCCTGTCCTTCTATTGAAAATAAAGACACCAATAATAATGCTAAGACCTTGTTGCGTATCCGCATGATAAATGATTTATTAATGATTGAATTTCTGCTCCAGCATCTTCATGAAATAGCCGCCTACCACGCTGCGCGCCTGGAATCCTATGACCTTACCATCCATGGTCTCGTGCCAGTCGCTCAGTGGCACGCGGGTGGGCGATCCGGTAACATATTTATAGACAGGCTTTACCAGCGCTTCAAAGTCAGGCCGGTCGGTGGCCAGCGTAGCGGTCCAGAGGATCCAGTCGCTCTTTGTATAAGTCTTGCGGCTGTCAAGGGGCAGGCCGAATTCATTTTGTTTGCCCAGATAGAATTTCACCTCTTTATCATACACGGCCCTTGGGAAGAGGTCAAGGCCCAGCACCTTGTCCCATACCAGGTTGTATTTCTGGCTCCATGTCCCTTTCTTATCGAAGGTCAGCGCAAAATGATCACCCTCATCACACATCTTCGCCCAGCGGGCAGCCATATCCTTTGCAATGGCATGGTACTTACCGGATGTCGCTTCATCACCCAGCATATGCGCCAGTAAGGCATAAGAGCCGATCCCCACGATGGCTTTCGCAGACAGGTTTGCATTCCGTGCGAGGTGACCGGCAAAATCATCCGTGCACAATTGATTGGCTGGATCGAAACCTTCCTTTACCAGGTAATCCGCCCAGGTCGTCAGGGTCTTCCAATGTTTTCGGGCATAAGCGGCATTCCCTTCCGCCTTTGCTATTGCCGCCGCCAGGATCGTCATATTCCCGGATTCTTCCACGGGCATCCCTTCGCCATAGACCTCTCCATTTGCGAGGGGATAGGTGCCGAGGTCATGCGGCGAAAATGCATGGGGCCATTTCCCGCTCTCGGAAAAATAAAATATACCGTTCAGCATCCCTTCCATCAGCCTGGGATTATACAGCAGGAATAAAGGAGCGGAAGGATAGGTCACGTCCACCGTATTGATACAGCCGTTGCTGAAATTCTCCTTGGAAAGGAATAATAGTTCTCCCTGCGGGCTCCGGATCAGTTTGTGCGCCGCAATGCTTTGCCGGTAGGCCAGTTCGCAAAGGCGGGCATAGTCTTCACCGCCTGCCGCCTGCGCATCCGAACGCAATTGTTTGTCAAAGGCCGTACATTTTTCGGCGATGGCATGGTAATCGCGGGCTGCGAGGGCCAGTTGCTGTTCCATAGTGGCTCCTGCCTTCAGCCTCCACCATGGCCGCAGGTTCTGCCCAAAGAACTGAATGGAATACAGATCATCGTAGCCGATCAGGATCAATTGCTCTTTTGGCGTATTCCCGATCTTGCCCAGATCCGCGATCGTATTCAGCACGAGATGCTTACCGGACAGGATATTCTCCGCGACCGGCGAAAAGGAATTTTCGAATGAGCGGATATGCGTGATCGTTTGCCGGACGCCGGGTGCAGATGGCACCGCCACAAACATATAACCCCAGTCGATCCGAAGATCATCTCCTTTCTTCTGGAGGACAGGTTGAGCCGTGGTGCCCGCCTTTAATAAAGAAAGACCGCCGTAAGCCTTTTTTTCAGCACGTACTTCCTGGAAGGGCGTGTTGACGGCAATATCGGTAGAGGCCCCGATATAAAGCGACACTTCATGGGCCTCCCCATCGTTGGACCTGACCTTTGCCGAGATATAAGATACTGGCCTCGACAGCAGGTCCAGATCATTCAGCAACAAAGGGGAAAGGAAGCTGACCGAAAGGTCTGCCCCACCACAACTGAACGCATATATGGTGTTGGTCGCGCTCAGCGTAATACCTTTTTGAACTGCCGTCAATACGGAAGACGTTTGCATGGGTGCGGGCTCTTCGGAAATGCCGGCATCCAGCAAGGCTCCGCCCGCCGTATTGGCGACATGGATAGCCAGCACATTCTGCCCCTTTTTCATTTTGTCGACGAGATCATCCGGCAGGGGCAGGTAAATGAATTTATCCGTCCATCCCTTATGGGTATAAACGGATTCCCCGTTGATAAAGACCTCTATATTATCATCATGCCTCAGTTTCAGGAACAACTTTCCGGAACCGGCGCCATTCAGCGTGAATATCCTGCGCATCCATAGGTTAGCCGAACGCCAGATGGTTTTGGACACTGCCTTTTTGTCCCCGAAAGGAGCCATCCCTTTTTTCCATTGGTTGTCCTGAAAATCGGAGCCCATCCATCCTTCCGCCGGAGTGGTCTCGGTATAGGCGGCTTCATAATTCTTTTCATCGGCGGCCGGGACCACCGTCCGCCACGTCTTTCCTTCATTACCCATAAAACGATAAGCAACCCCATCTACTTTCAGGATGCCGGTGAGCGAATGGTCAGCGCCCGTCCAGTGTTTGGTTGGCGTTGCCGACAGTTGATCGCTGGTGGACCAGATGCTGAAGTACGGATCGTGCGTGATCAATGGGTAGGCGGGCGCCCTGAATTCCTGGGCATGCAGAACAAGGGTCTGTAAGGCGATGCTTATAACAACAAACAGCTTTTTCATATTTTTTTAATTTGGGATCGTTATCGCCACTCCTTCTTTGACCGGCTCGCCGAAATGCGGACTTCCGTCCTCGTTCCAGGTGAACCGTTGCGCCCGGGGCGACCGACTTTTGCCACAACCCTGCCCGGGCTGTGAATTGGCATGATATAAGATCCAGTCTTCCCCGTGAGGGGATTTAAAGAATGAATTATGTCCGGTCGCGTACACGCCGTTTGCCGGTGATTGCTTGAATACGGGCTCTGTGCTTTTCTTCCATTTCGATGGATCTGTCGGATCGTCTCCCCCGGTAAAGGTCAGCAAGCCAAGGGCATAATCATCCGTCCAGCAGGCACTGGCGGAGTAGACAATAAAAAGCTTGTCTTTATGCAGCAAGGCCTGGGGACCTTCATTCACATCGATATGCGGAGGATCGCCGGCATGGTGCAGATCGCCTTTTTGCTCCCAGCCGAATATGGGGGAAGAAATAAGCGACCTGCCGCCCTCGATCGTCCATGGGTTTTTCATTTTGGCGATATAAATGTTCTGTTGCCAGTTACGGTCATCTTCCCATCCCGACCAGGTGATATACCATTGCCCTTTATAGGAGAATACATCTCCGTCTATCGCCCATTTATCCGAAGGGTCCGCTATTTTTCCTTTGAACACCCACTCCCCTTTCATCGGATCGGGTGAGGCATTCTCGAGGACATAGAGCCGGTGACCATGGTTGTTTCCTCCGTCTGCGGCGAAATAGGCGTACCATTTGTCTCCGATGAACAGCACCTCGGGGGCCCAGAGATCCTTCGACCAGGGCGTTCCGGTGGGAGGAACAAAAATAGTTCTGGACTCCGCCGTCCTCAACCGGGCAATGCTGGCCGACTTCCACAACACAAGACGGTCGCCCATGGTATTCGTGTAATAATAGTAGCCGTCCTTATAAAAACTATACGGATCGGGTCCGGATGGCAGCACGGGATTAACAAAGGTCTGCTCCTGCGGATCCGCAAGGGCCGCCGAACTTGCTGTCCCCTGCGCAGCTACCACGGGGAATGCGGAGATCCGCAACCTTGCCCCACCCATCGGCACCAATATGAGTTCTTCTGTTGCCTCATCGGTTGCCACAGGGCTCTGCGGCAATACGGCGCATAATCCATACTGATCGATCGTCCAGGAGGGTATTTTCCGTCCCTTTGCCCTTATTTCAATTGGTGCTCCGGAATTTACAAAAGGATTATCGTCGGCGGGCCAGGGTTTGCGGATAACCGAGAACGAATGCAACAGGTCTTCATCAAGGACAAGGCCATAGTTCCAGGCCGATGCCGGATAAATTTCAAAGGAAGGCCAGTTCTCCGTATCCGCATCCTCCTGCCATTTCGAATCTCCCTGCGCCGTTTCCCGGCTGTTCTTTTTCACATACTGTTCGGCTATTTTCAGCGAGAAGGTCAGCGGGCCATAGTTTAGGCTGATGCTGTTCTTATTGTTTGTCCATTTCCGGACGGCCAGTTCCATGGGAAGCTCCAAGCTGATCTGGTCCCCGTCCTTCCAGATCTTTTCCAGCCGCAGATAACCACCGGGGGCCGCAGTCACCATGATCGCCGCGCCATTTACCCGGACGACCGGAGCCTTACACCAGGCGGGGATACGCAGGTACAGGGGAAAGCCGACAGGCCGGACAGCCTTCACTTCAAATGTTATCGTTCCCTCAAATGGGTATCTCGTTTTTTCCGTCACCGTCACGGTAGTTCCGTCGGCTACTTTTGCCGTCAATACCCCGTCCGAATACAGTTGAGCGGCAAGCCCGTTGTCGGGAGTGGCCATCCAGCAGTTCTCCGCATAATACACCCAGCCCGCGGCATGGTTATGCTGGCAGCAACGGCTGCTGAAAGGGTTCATCATCAGGAAAGGCCCCGAATTGTCGATGCCCGGCGAGTGGTTCCTGCTGTCGCTGACCACCATGTTCGGGGCGGTCAGGTACCGGAGTGATCTGTAATCCGGCATAAAGGCCGCAGGGAAAGTATTGAATGCGATATCCTCGCAATTTTCCGCCCAGCGGGTATCTCCGGTGGAACGAAGCAGCATCTGATCGGAAGTCATCTGTTCGACCATACCACAGGTCTCCGTGGCTTGCCGCGGATCATCATATCCTTTCCGGGCATTCTCGTCTGCGCCAAAAAGGCCTCCGGGCACATGTCCATAACGTTGCCTCACCAGGCTGAAATCATTATAGGTCGCATCCAGGTCGGTCTGGGAATGTGTCTGCATATAATATTCTGCGGGCTCCCGGAAACTCTGTGCGATGTTTACATTGTGCCAGTTGGGTAAGTTATCTTTCTGCCGCCAGTTGGCCGTGTTGCGGTCGATCTTTGTGGCGAGGTCCAGCAACCAGGGCTCGGGGCTGCGGTTGTACAACCAGTAGACGCTATACAAGTTATCCCCTCCCCTGCTGTTCTCCCAGTAATCTTTCAGGAACATGGAGTCGGGAAGGGAAAGCTCCCATTTAAAATACCTGGCCATAAATGGCAACACTCTGCGGTCGCCGGAATATTCATACCAGGATTGCAGACACCAGAGCATGGGCATATTGGTCCAGAGATCCCGTTTGCCTTTGTGCTCCACCATCGGTCCGAAGTCGCCGTCGGCCCGCTGACCGTTCAGCACCGTATTTATCCAGAATGTGGCCTCCTTTATTATTTTCTCATCCCGCAGCATATATCCGATATTGGCATATCCTTTCAGCCAGTAGGGCAATTCTTCCCAGCCCCATTTCCCCTTTCCTTCCTTGTTGAGCCAGGCATTGTCTTTTTTTGACAGCCAGATGCTGATCTCTCCAAGGTGACCGGTGAGGCCATCGCGTTGTAATTCCAATTGCTTCTTCAGCCATCCTCCGGGTTTAAAAGCCGTTACGGGCAGCTTGGCAAAATGGTCCTTTAACAAGGGCGCCCGGTTGCTTATATAATTTCGGTTGGCCCCTGCGTTGGAGTTGCGGACAATCCCCTCTGCCCTGACAGCCTCCTGTGCCGGGCATTCCTGCCACAGCAGAACAAATAGAAACAGGCCTTGCAGGATCATTTTCATCGTATCTAAGATCGGATTATTATTTAAAAGGACAGTTTCTGCAAAGGCGATAAAATACGGTCCTCTCTCCCGGCTATCTGGATGGCAACCCTTGCAAATAAATAGTTCTGCCCGAAGTTTGCCGGGATGGCCACGTTGAGGGAAATATTATTGGGATCTGCAATAGCGGCCCCATTGAGATCGGACCTGCCATTGTTGACATCGCTGGACGGGAATTCAGTTTTGCTGATAAAGAGGCTGACACTCTGTATGTCCCTTGCGGTAGCGGGGTCCGTGACGATCTTTTCCGCCTTGAACTTGGCGGAGACATTTCCTCCGGCGGCCGTGATCACGGGAGTGCGGATCATATAGTAGGGGATCACATTCAGGTCCATGGTCTGATTGCCCTTCATACTGATCGCCACGGAATCCGGTGACCCGCCTGCCGTTGTTGGCCAGATAAATGGGCCCTGATCATTCTGGATGACCAGCTTGTAGCTTCCGTCGAACAGAAGGGCGGAATAACCGCCATCGGGAGCAAAGGTATTGCTGACATTGCCGACGCCATTCGAATTATAAGGGATGGAGCTGAAAGATCCTATTTTTGCGACCTTGCCGAAACCATACTGGTATAATTCGAGCGGCACCTGGTTGTATTCCACGCCGATGGCTTCTCCCTTGTAGACAATATGACCAGAGAGCGTAGATGAGGGAGCGCTGTAATTATCCTTCTTACAAGATATCACCCCGGCCCAGCCAGCAAGTAGAACGATATAGAGGGATCTGATTTTCATAATGTGCTATTTTATTGGTGAGCCTTATTGATTGGGTTGTTTTACGATCTTTGGATTGGATGCCAGCACAGCGGGATCAAAGGCGGAGTAATAATTGCCAAGACGGAATTGATTGATGCCGGTAACTTTTGCGGGCAGCGTTTCCTGAAACAGCCATTTGCCATTATTGGGACTTGCAGGATTATAATATTTATACGGCCACAACCCCCATGGCTGGGTGCTTCTTTTTGTGGCTACACCGATATTGGTCAGGAGACTGGCCCTGGTCGTAGGCGTGCCGTCCCATACCTGGGCCGCGATCCTCCAGCGTTTGTAATCATAGAGGATATGGCCTTCGAAGGCCAGTTCGACCCGGCGCTCATGCACAATCCGGTCGAAGGTAACATCCCCATTGGCCAGCGGAATGGTAAGTCCCGCTCTTGCTCTTATCTGATTCAAGAAACCAACGGCCACACCGGCCTGTCCCAGCTCGAATGCCGCCTCCGCCGCATTCAGCAGCACCTCTCCAACCGGTAATGGATCAGCGCCACATCGCTGCCCCTTCCTCTTCTTCCACTGCCCACTGTAGGATCCAGATATTTCCGGATATAGAATCCGCTCTGCGTCCGCAGATCGAGCCCGTTCACCGGCCCATCCTTACCCACTACCTGAACCAATGCCGTGGTTCCGGGCAGCGCCTTGAGCGTCCCGGCCTGATCGGCAGTGAGGATGCTGTTATCGGCCAGTACATAACCAGCCCAGATGTCCACCGTGCTTCCCTTGAACTGACTTCCGGGGACCAGGACCGTGCCCCGCAGGCGTGCATCCCTTCCCGCAAAAATATCGGTCTGGTTGGTATAATAGATCGCGTTGCCGCCGCCATCCGTCGTAGGGAGGGGAGCATAGGTATTGTCCAGCTTTTCATAAGCCTCCACTAGATTCAGCGAAGGATCCAGACGTCCGGCATCGCCACCCTCATCCGAAAAAGAATAAGGCTGATCGTTTGTGGTGAAAGCATGGGTCTTACCGGCCAGCGCTTTGTAATCGTCGACAAAGATCGATTCCTGGTTTACGGTGCTCTTATCGGTAAAGATCGCGGCAAAGTTGTCGGACAGGTCCGGCAATACCTTATACAATTTATACGGGCCGGCGTCGCCGTTGATAAGCGACTGTGCCACCGCCAGCGCTGTCGTATAATAAGCGGTCGCTTTGCTTGCGGGGATACCCACCTCGCCACCGGTTAATGCTACCTGTGGAGTGGTGGCGCCATATTTTGCGATGGAGGCGGCGTATAAGGCGGCCCGGGCTTCCATGGCCAGCGCAGCGCCTTTCGTTGCCCTCGATTTTTCATTGGGATCGGAAGGCAGCAGGTTTTTTATGGCTTCCGCCTCGCTGATCACAAAATCATAAATATCGGATTCTTTGGCCCTGGGCATCTGCAGATAGGAAGCATCCCCCTTGTAATTGTATTCCAACGGAGAAAGGATCAACGGAATGCCCCCCATTCTCTTGACCATTTCAAAATAATAATTGGCGCGGAGAAACCTTCCTTCTGCGAGGAACCTGGATTTATCGGCCGCAGCCAGTTTTGTGGAGGCGCTGTCCCGCTGGATGAACAGGTTCATATCACGGACATAGGCATAGTCGTAGCTCGCCCATGAACCGTAGTCCCAGCCCGTCCGCTGGACAATATTATAGGCACCTCCGTCTGAAGGAAAACTCTCACTGAAATCCGCAAAGGTCGACCAACTGCCGTCAAAGTTGGAAAATTCCACCTGCCGGTTGTACAGATCCCCGAGGATGGAGATCACCAGCGCGGGATCCGAGAAGGCTACATCCGAAGGCAGGATCGAATTGGGTGGAATATTTAAAAAATCGCTGTCTTTTTTACATCCGGGGAGGAAGCCCAGGAGAGAGGCCAGGATGCTTATACAGAATATCTTTTTCATTGAATGAATTATAGGTAATGAATAAATTAGAACGTAAGGTTGCACCCGATGTTCAGCACTCTGTTCTGGGGCACCTGCAGACTGTTATCATCTATCACTTCCGGATCGACGCTGTATTGTTTCAGGTTGTCGAGAGAGAACAGGTTATACGCATTTACATAGAACCTTGCCCTCTGGATCCTGACCTTGTTCAGCAGACCGGCGGGCATCGTATAGCCCAGCTCGATCGTCCGTGCCCGGATATAATGGACGTTGTGCAGCCAGAAAGTGGAATTGGCCGCTCCGTCATGGCCGTTATCGTTCCCAATGGAATAGTCGCTGTGACCGAATCCGGGGTTGTACCGGTTGGCCGGATATTTACCGGGTACCCACGCGCTGTTGGGGTCGAGAGGATTTGTATGATGCCATCTGTCCTCGAATATCGTATTCAGGTTTCCGTTGTTCTGAAATGCCCACCGCGATTCCCAGTTCTGATACCAGGTAAAACCCGCTGCGCCGGAGAAGTCCGCATGGAAATCGAAGTTGCTGTAGGCCAGCCCGATGCTGAACCCGAAATTGGTAGTCGGCTGCGTCCCATAACCATAACCGATCGGCCGCTGATCGAGCTGGTCGATCTTGCCGTCCCCGTTAAAATCTTTGTAGATGAGGTCCCCAGGCAGCAGTGTGGTATTTCCTTTTCCGTCATT
>DATHHO010000228.1:0-9157 GCA_035317125.1 Puia sp. | reverse complement strand
GTGAAAGGAAACCCGGGAGTGCTGGGCGCCCGGATGATGGGAGGCGGCTTTGGAGGCTGTACCATCAATCTGGTAAAGACGGAGGCGGTCGGGGAGCTGGTGGCGAGGACGGCTGCGGCTTATTCGGTGGCGATGAACAAGGAGCTGAAGGCCTATATCGGGAAGATCGAGAACGGTACTTCGCTGATGGGCCGGGACTGATACCCGGATAAAACGGCTTGCTGGGCGGGCCACACGCCTGTTGCTATCCCGATGATGCAGCCAATTATTCTGATGACCCCGGACCGGTGACTGAAAAATTCTGACCTTTGCGTGGGAAATTCTTTTAAAACAACAATTGCCATATGAACAAGATCCTTTGTTTTTTTACCATGACGTCCTCCTGTCTGATCATCGGCTGTGGCGGCGGAAATGCGCCGGCTGCGACCACGGCGGTTGCCAGCAAGGACACAACGGCAGATGTCAGCGTCGTCCCACCTTATGCCAATGCATTCCATGATAACGTGGATGGGAAAGCGACGGACCTCTTTGTGCTGAAGAACAAGAACAATGCGGAAGTGGCTATCACGAACTATGGCGCCCGCGTCGTCAGTCTTATCGTTCCCGACAAAAATGGCAAGCCAACCGATGTCGTCGTAGGTTATGACAGCATCAGCAAGTATGTACACCTGCCCGAGAGCTATTTCGGGGCGATCGTCGGTCGTTATGGCAACCGGATCGCAAAAGGGAAATTCAGACTGGGTGGAAAGGTATATACCCTGGCGACCAACAACGCACCCAACCATCTGCATGGCGGCAAGAAAGGATTTGGCGCCGTAGTATGGGATGCAAAGCAACTGGGAGATCAGTCGGTGGAGCTGTCCTATCTTTCGAAAGACGGAGAAGAAGGGTATCCCGGCAACCTCCAGGTAAAGGTGGTTTATACGCTGACCGACAGCAATGAACTGAAGATCGATTATGAAGCTACTACCGATAAGGCCACCGTACTGAACCTGACCAATCATTCTTATTTCAATCTGAACGGGCAGGGGAGCGGAACGATCAACAACCATCTGCTGCGGATCAATGCGGACAAATGTACGCCCGTAGACTCCACGTTGATACCCACGGGCAAGATCGAGCCGGTGGCCGGAACTCCCCTGGATTTCCGCCATCCTGCAACCATCGGATCGAGGATCTCCGCGGACAATATCCAGCTGAAATACGGAAAGGGATACGATCATAATTTCGTGCTCAACCCAAAGAAAGGCGGAGGCCTGAATGAAGCGGCCACCGTACTGGGCGACCAGAGCGGTATTTTTATGGAAGTGTATACAACGGAGCCTGGGGTACAATTCTACGGCGGTAATTTCATGGCCGGGGTAAACGCGCTTAAGGCTGGTAAAAAGGATGATTACCGGACGGCCTTTTGTCTGGAAACGCAGCATTACCCCGATTCACCAAACGAGCCGTCCTTTCCTTCGACGGAGTTGTCGCCGGGGAAGGTTTATAAGACGGAGACTGTTTATAAATTTTCGGTTAAGAAATAGACATGGTCGAGTAGATCATTATAATCTGCAAGATTATACGTAAAGGGACTGCTTTAAAAGTCAAGGCAGTCCCTTTTTTTCGTAAATTGTAGTGTGAAAAATAAGGCGTTAACTTATATCGATATTGAGATTGACAAATTAACGAACTCCATTGAAAACAAAGTTTCAGGGGATGTTTTTGATACGGATGTAATTCGACTTTTTAATAAGGATATAAAGCAAATCAAAAAGACTGAGTGGTTATTCGATTGGCAGGGGCAGATCAAGTCTAAAGACAGAGAAACGTATAAGCTGATCATAAAAAATAATGCTGATATTATCCAAGGACTTGTGAGTTTAAGTGATAATCGCGATCATGTTTATATGCATCTCATAGAAAGCGCAAAATTCAATAAAGGGAAAAGTAAAGTTTATGCAGGAGTTTCAGGGAATTTAGTAGCCTTTGCCTGTAATTTATCTTTTGAAAGAGGTTATGAAGGATTTTTGGCATTTGATGCAAAATCAGTTCTGATAAAGCATTACAAGGAAACGCTGTTCGCAACACATTTCAGAGGAACAAAGATGTATATTGAATCTCCCGCAGCAATAAGATTGATCGAGCAATATTTTAAAAATTAGGTATATGGGACTGATCAGAGAGCCTAAAAATGTTGATTTCTATTCCATCGATAAGCCATGGACTGAAAAAGAACTGGCAGAATTCAGGCAGCTGATGGAAAAATTAAAGACTAAAAATAAAACGAGGCAATTGTCTCGCAAAATAAGGGCAAGAAAAAAGACGACCTGATCTGTTCCCTTTGGGTCAACCGGGCAATCCTAACAGATCATTTCGTCAGGTCCGGCGGGGCAGGTTTAATGATCATTCAACGGCAGGCCGCGGCGCTGAAATTCTTTCCAGTTGAGGTATTCATCTCCTTTGCGGTGCTCGACCATGGTGATGCAGCTGTCTACGGGACAGACCAGCTTGCAGAGATTGCAACCGACGCATTCGTCTTCTTTTATGGTATAGGTGTTATAGGGATTGCCGTGGGCGAGGGCGATCGACTGGTGGGAGGCGTCTTCACAGGCGATGTAGCAGAGGCCGCAGTGGATGCATTTATCCTGGTCGATCGTGGCCACGATATGAAAATTGATATCCAGCTCTTCCCAGTGCGTCAGGGTCGGGACCGACCGGCCGATAAAATCCGTGGCGTTTTTGAACCCCTTTTCATCCATCCAGTTGTTCAATCCTTCGCACATATCTTCTATGATGCGGAAGCCATGTTTCATCGCCGCCGTGCATACCTGTACGGTCGTCGCGCCCAGCAGCATGAATTCGGCTGCGTCGCGCCAGGTGGAAATGCCGCCGATGCCCGATACCGGAACTTTGGCCGTGAGCGGGTCCTGGGCAATCGTCGTCAGCATCTTCAGCGCGATGGGTTTGACTGCCGGTCCGCAATAGCCGCCGAAGGTAGACTTGCCGCCGACATTCGGATTGGGAACAAAGGTATCCAGGTCCACGCCGGTAACGGACTGGATGGTATTGATGAGCGATAAGGCATCGGAGCCAGCTTCGACGGCCGCCCGGCCCGTCGGCACCACGGAGTGTACATTGGGCGTAAGCTTGGTGATGACGGGAATGGTAGCCGCCTCCATCACCCATTCCACGACCATTTTTGCGATGGCAGGGTCCTGACCTACGGCCGCACCCATGCCTCTTTCCGTCATGCCATGCGGGCATCCGAAATTCAGTTCGAGGCCATGTGCGCCGGTGTCTTCCACTTTCCGGATCAGTTCTTGCCAGCTCCTTTTGTCGTTGTCCGCCATCAGGGACACGATCATGGCGCGGTCCGGAAAGAGACGGACACATTCTTTTATCTCGGACAGGTTGATCTCCAGGGGTCGGTCGCTGATGAGCTCGATATTATTAAACCCCATCATCCGGCTGCCGGCAAAGTCCACCGAGGAATAGCGGGAAGAAACATTCTTTACCTGGCTGCCAAGGGTCTTCCAGACCACGCCACCCCAGCCGGCTTCGAATGCGCGGAGCACGTTTATTTTTTTATCGGTCGGCGGTGCGCTGGCCAGCCAGAATGGGTTGGGGGAGCGGATGCCGAGGAAATCGGCGGTTAGGTCTGCCATAAAATTAAATTTTTAAGTATTTCACAATCGCGGCGGCGCCATCTTTTCCGGCCTGCACGGCATCCACCACTTCCTTACCTCCGTTTACGCAATCCCCACCGGCAAAAACTCCGGACAGGCTGGTAGCGCCGTCCGGACCGGCAGAGATCTTTCCTTTGTTATTCCGGATGCTGCTGCTGTCGGCCAACGCCTCAAAAGGGATCTGCCCGACGGCCCGGATGACCATATCGGTATCCAGCGTCAGCGTCGCCCCCGTACCGGAAAAAGAGCGGCGGCCAGTTGCATCCGGTTCACCCATCTCCATCACCTGACAGACCAGCTGTGACACCCGGCCATCGGTGCCTTTCAGCTCTTTGGGGGCGGCGAGCCAGACGATGCGGCAGCCATCCGCCTTCGCGAGATCCAGTTCCGTCTCCGTACAGGGCATTTCCTGCTGTGTCCTTCTGTACACCAGGGTAACTTCTTTTGCGCCAAGCCGGCGGGCCTGTGTAGCCGCATCTATGGCGGTCATGCCCATGCCGATCACCGCAACCTTGTCGCCCACGGGAATCTCCGGATATCCATTTGTGCGGAGATCATAAATAAAGCTTATCGCATCCACCACGCCTTCCAGTTCCTCTCCGGGTATGTCCAGATGGCGGGCCAGGCCAACTCCAAAGCCCAGATAAACCGCATCGTAATTTTTCTGCAATTCCTTGATTGAAATGTTTTTGCCAAGCTCTTGTTCGTATTTTACTTCAATACCACCTACCGAAAGGATAAAGTTCACTTCTTCTTCGCAGAATTCAGGGCTGACCTTATAGGCCGCGATGCCATAGGTCATCAGGCCGCCACCCATCTTCTCTTTTTCATAGATGACGGAATCTATCCCCGCACGCGCAAGAGTATGCGCGCAGCTCAGGCCCGCGGGGCCGGCGCCGACGATGGCGACCCTTTTGCCGGTGGAGGGTTTTCTTCCGAACAGGGGCCATTTTTCCTGGATCGCCTTTTCCGTAGCGTAGCGCTGCAATCTGGCGATGGGTATCGCCTCTTCCTCCATAAGATTGTAGACGCAGGCGCCTTCACAGAGCTTTTCTACGGGGCATACCCGGGAACAGCCGCCGCCCATGATATTCGAGAGGAAAATCGTGGTTGCGGAGCCTTTTATATTATCCGTGACGATCTGTTTGATGAATTTCGGGACATCGATGCTGGTAGGGCAGCTTTTGATACAGGGCGCGTCATAACAGAACAGACAGCGGTTGGCCTCCACCAGCGCCGCATCGCGGGTCCCGAAAGGGGGATGTATGTCGCTGAAGTTCTGTTCGTATTCCGCTGAGCTCAGCCTGTGGTTGGTGATGGCCATTTATTTCGCATTTTTCGTTTGTTCGCTACTGCTATATGCCTGGATTTCCGGTTCGGCGACCGGGAAAGTCCGGGCATCGGTGGCCGATGATTGCCTGGCCTTACAATTCCGTCAGCTTGCCATAGGTCTCGGGTCTCCTGTCGCGGAAGAACTGCCAGACGCTGCGGACCTCCTCGATCATGTGCAGGTCGAACTCTGCGATCAGCAGCTCGTCTTTATCTTCCGAGGCCTGTGCGAAGATCTGGCCGCGGGGATCCGTGAAATACGACGAGCCATAGAAGCGGCCGAGGTTCCAGGGCCGCTCTTCACCCACCCGGTTGATACACCCCATGAAATAGCCGTTTGCTGCGGCATGGGCGGGCTGCTCCAGCTTCCACAGATATTGGGACAACCCGGCTACGGTGGCAGAAGGATTATACACGATCTCCGCACCGTTCAACCCCAGACAGCGGGCGCCATCGGGAAAATGACGGTCGTAGCAGATGTAGACGCCGATCTTTGCATAACGGGTTTCGAATACCGGATAGCCCAGGTTACCGGGCTTGAAGAAGAATTTCTCCCAGAAGCCCGACGTATGCGGAATGTGGTTCTTTCTGTATTTACCCAGATAAGTCCCGTCGGCATCGATCACGGCAGCGGTGTTATACAGTACGCCAGCCTGTTCCTTCTCGTACACCGGCACGATCATCACCATATTATATTTTTTGGCATAGACGGCCATGCGTTCCGTGGTGGGCCCGGGAACCGTCTCCGCCGATTCATACCAGGCGCGGTCCTGTCCGGGACAGAAATAGGGTGTGTTGAATATTTCCTGCAGACAGAGGATCTGCACTCCTTTTTTCCCGGCCTCTTCGATCAGCGGGATATGTTTCTGCAGCATCGCCTCTTTGATCTCCTCTATCGTGCCTTCCCCTTCCGTTTTTGGGAGGCTCATTTGTATCAGGCCGGATTTAACGATTCTTGGCATAGTTTGTCTGATTAATTATTATATAAAAGAACTGGCTCTTTTTCTGCGGATAAATTTTCCGTACCCTTTTTTCAGCAGACATTCCCCGTTGTCTATGGCCACCTCACCCCGCAGCAGAACGGTCTTTACTTTACCCCGGAGCTTCCATCCTTCATACCCCGAGTAGTCGACGTTCATGTGGTGCGTGGAGGCGGAGAGCGTATGTTCCTGCCGTGGATCGAAGATCAGGATATCGGCATCACTGCCCGGAGCGATCGTGCCCTTGCGGGGGAACATGCCGAAGATCTTTGCGGGGTTGGTGCAGGCGACTTCCACATATTTATTAAGGGAGATCCTTCCTTTGTCCACGCCTTCGCTGTACAGCAGCTCCATCCTGTTCTCTATTGCCGGATGACCGTTTGGGATCTTTGAAAAATCGTCCTTGCCCATCAGCTTCTGCTTCCACATAAAAGGACAATGATCGGTGGCCACCACGTTCACCAGACCCTGATTGATCCCGGCCCAGAGGGTAAGCTGGTCTTTTTTCTGACGCAGCGGAGGGCTCATCACCCATTTCGCCCCTTCGAAATTCTGTTCGTAGACAGCCGCGTCGAGCAGCAGGTACTGGATGCAGGTCTCTACAAATAGTTTCTGGTTGCGCCGCGTTGCGTTGCGGACGGCATTCAGCGCGCCTTCGCAGGTAAGGTGAACGATATAGCCGGGGCAACCGGTGTAGTCGGCGATATCCGCGAAGCGGCCCGATGCCTCGGCCTCCGTGACTTCCGGCTGGGAGAGCCCGTGATAAAGCGGAGAAAGCTTTCCTTCGGCCCGGTGCCGGGCAATGAGGTAATCGATCATGTCCCCGTTGGTAGCGTGTACGGTGACCAGGCCGCCCTGCAATTTTACTTCCTGCATAAGGGCCGTCATCTGCCGGTCGTCGATCATCAGCGCTCCTTTATAGGCCATAAAGGTCTTGAAGGAGGTGATCCCTTCTTTTTCGATCATCTCTTTTATCTCGGCCCGGGTGTTGTCGTTAAAATCGGTGACGGCCATATGAAAGCTATAGTCTCCGACGGCTGTTCCCTCCGCCCTGCCGTTCCATTCGCCAAGCGCCTCTTTCAGCGAATGGCCCTGCTGCTGCAAAACGAAGTCGATGACCGTCGTCGTACCACCGAAGAGGGCGGCCCTGGTTCCTGTCTCATGTGTGTCACTGGAAAAAGTTCCCATAAAAGGCATATCCAGATGGACATGCGGATCGACGCCACCCGGCATGACCAGCATACCCGAAGCATCGATCTCGCGATCTGCTTTTACCGGGAGATCCTTTCCAATAGCCGATACCGTCTCGCCTTCGATGAAGATATCGGCGATATAATCATCGGCGGCGGTAATGACCCTTCCATTCTTAATCAGCAGCGACATAGTTATCCTCTTTTTTATAGTTGTCCGTAATGATGCCAAGCGGGTATGACCGCATCAGCATATAATAACTTATTCCCGATACAAAAAAACCGACAAACCAGGCGTAATTGTACAGTTGTGAGATCCACCGGGGTATGCTGTCCTGGCCGATCACACCCGTAGTGGTCAGGAATCCTGGAATATTCGGTGCGATACCGAGGAGGAGCGCTATGATGGCTAACCGGTTGAAGCCTCCCGTATAGCTGTAAATGCCTTGTTCTTTATAGAGCTGATCCGTTGTCAGCTGCTGCCGGCGTATAAAATAATAGTCGAAGATGAGAATGCCGCCCACCGGACCCAGCAGGCTGGAGTACCCCACCAGCCAGGTGAAGATATATCCGCCCGGATCGGCGATCAGTTTCCAGGGGAAGATCAGGATGCCGATGATACCGGTGATAAAGCCGCCTGTCCTGAAATTGATCCGGGAAGGGGAGAGGTTGGCAAAATCATTGGCGGGGCTGACGATGTTAGCCGCGATGTTGGTAGCCAGTGTTGAAATGGTGACGGCGATCATGGCCAGGCTCACGAGGAGTTTACTGTCGAACTTTCCTGCCAGCACTACGGGATCCCAGATGGTAGTGCCATAAATGATCGTTGTGGCGGAAGTCACCACGACCCCGATAAAGGCAAATAAGGTCATCGAAGCAGGAAGACCGATAGCCTGTCCTTTTACCTGGGCGCGCTGACTGATGGCATAACGGGTAAAATCCGGGATATTCAGGGACAGGGTAGCCCAGAAGCCAACCATGCCCGTCAGACCGGGTATAAAGAAGGCCCAGAATGCCGCAGGGGAATGGAAACGCGATGGCTGCGCCAGCACGGGCCCCAGACCGCCATGCACGGATGTGATGGCCCAGAAGAGGAGGGCGAGGGCAGCGGCGGGCAGAAAAAAAGCTTTGAATACCAGTAATTTCTTTATGCTGTCCACGCCCAGCCAGACCACATACATATTGAGCAGCCAGAACAGGAAGAAGCAGATGGCAGGACCTGTTGCAAGCCCCCATGATACAGGGAAGACCGCAGGCAGCGTTGCGAGGGGAGGGATCCAGAGCCGCAGCATCTGATAAAGGGCGTACCCGCCGATCCAGGTCTGTATGCCAAACCAGCCACAGGCGACAATGGCCCTGAGCATGGCCGGTATATTGGCCCCTTTCACGCCGAAGCTGGCACGGGCAAAAACAGGAAAGGGTATCCCGTATCTGGCGCCGGCCCGTCCATTCAGGATCATGGGGATCAGGACCACCGTATTGCCGAGGAAGATGGTGAGTATAGCCTGCCACCAGTTCATACCACCCTGTATAAGAGAGCTGGCCAGCATATAGGTGGGTATGCAGAGGCTCATGCTGATCCAGAGGGCAGCATAATTCCAGGTCGTCCATGTCCTTGCGGAAGGAGGAACGGGGGCGAGGTCTTCGCTGTAGAGCGAAGGGGAAGCGGTATTGCCGGGCGCTGGATTGGTGGTCATGCTAAAAATCGTTTATTGAAGGCGGTTATATTTTACCCGCTGACGTGCGCGTCCGCGATCTTCAGCGCTTCCCCGATAATGGCAAGGCCTTCGTCGATCTGTTCTTTGGTGATGATGAGGGGAGGCGCGATAAATACATAGTTCCAGCGGACGAAAGTGTACATCCCCAGCTGCTTCAGTTTGACGGCTACCTGGTTCATGATGACCATTTCATCCGGGCGGGCATTGAAGGGGGCCATGGGCTCGCGCGTGGTCCTGTTCTTGACCAGCTCCAGACAACCCAGCAGCCC
>DATHHO010000227.1:0-7232 GCA_035317125.1 Puia sp. | reverse complement strand
TTATCATTATGTCTGTCGCCATTCAGGACCCCGGAGGGACCCTGGCCGTCTGGGCAAGTATCATACCCTTCAGCTCCCCTATCATGATGATGGCCCGGATACCCTTTGGCGTCCCCGGCACCGTGCCCTGGTGGCAGCTGGGCCTCTCCATGGCCTCACTGATCGGCGGATTCCTGTTCACCACCTGGCTGGCCGGCAAGATCTACCGCACCGGCATCCTCATGTATGGCAAAAAAGTCACCTGGAAGACCATGTGGAAATGGGCTTTTAAGAAAAGCTAGAACTAGCCCATCCAGGCCCATAAAGCATTCCCCCGCGTCGGGCTGATTTTTTTATAAAAAAAATCTCTCAAATCTTTGAATTTACGAAAACTCTCGTATTTTTATACGAAGATTATCGTAAGTCGTTTTGCAAATGCCCAAACACATGAAAAATGGAAAAAACGAACGAACAATTAATAAGATACCGTGAAATGTTGTGGCTGATGGAGATGGACAGGCTGATCGATATGGGGAAAGATTATGTCATCGAATTCAGGGGAGGCGCTCTCCTGATCGATGGCCGTGAACAACCCTGGCGCGTGCAGGACAAATACAGAAATTATTTTATAGAGGAGAACGGAAAGATCTTCAAGAAAACGGAATTGTCGAAAAAAGAATTTCTCCCAGCGAAATTCCTGAAATCAGTATAGATTAAGTCTCATGTGTAGTGTAGAAAAAACGGGGCTGCTCTCAGTCCTGTTTTCATTTGGCGCAGGACCTGCGCCGCGATCGTTTGAAGAAGAACGTCGCCGCCGGGGATTGGGGCCGCTGCCTTCTGAGTCGTCTTCTTAAAATGCTCAGCTGTTCTGTATCATGCGCAGCAACGGGTATTCTGAATTCCCATCGTCCCCGGCAATTTCTTCGGGCAGAAATTCTATATTAAGCTTCACGGCTGTCTTCTCTTTGATCGCCACGTTCGGGCGTTTGGCTGACTGGTATCCTTTCTTGTCGAACTGCACCGTCACCTGGGAGCCGGGCAACTGGACAAAACGGAAATAACCATCTGCATCCGTCAATACTTCTTTGAGATTGTTGGTACCCGGTACGATAGCCGAGACCATTACACCGGACAACGGTTTCTTTGTAATCGCATCCGTTACGTAGCCATGTAATACGCCTTCTATCTTGCCGTTATTATGAGCCTTTGCACACAAGGCGAGCGGGAAGATCAGCGCCAGCAGCAGCAGTTTTTTGATGTTTCTCATAGACCAGTTTTTTCGCATACTCAATTTACCTGAATTTTTGCATTCCTGCAAACCGCTGATAATAATACCTGTTTACCCTGGGCTGGGCGATGGGGATGCCTTGCCGGGTGCCGATCCGGAGAGGCCATGAGGAAATGCACAATGAGCTGATTATTAAGATTCGCCCAGATCGATCTCGGTGTTATCCCCTATATTGAGACTACGGGATTCTCCCTTTACTTCCGTATCGCTGCCGATTAGGGAATGGGTAAGGACGATATCGTAGAGGTCGGCAAAAGAGCCGATGATGGAATCCTTGATGATGGAATAATTCACGTGTGTCTTTTCCCCGATGGCCACATTTGGGCCGACGATGGAGTTACGGATATCGCATCCGGGCGCTATGCTCACCGGCTGGATGATGATCGTATTCTCGAACTGATGGTCCGGCGCAATGGTGCCGCCGAATTTCTTGAGCAGTTTGGCATTGGAGTCGAGGAGCGTCTCTTTTTTTCCGCAGTCGAACCAGTTCTGCACCTTGAAAGAATGGAACTTGACCCCGTTGCGGATCATGCACTCTATTGCATCGGTGAGATTGTATTCGCCATAGCTGGTGAGCTGGTTGCGGATATTATTTTCGAGACAATTGAAGAGATAGGAACTTTCTTTGATCCGGTAGATGCCGACCAGCGCCATGTTCGACTTCGGGATCTGCGGCTTCTCCACTACCCGGTCGATACTGCCATCGTCCTCGAGCTCGGCCACGCCAAAATTCCGGGGATCATCCACCCGCTTGACGCCAAGCAGCGAATGCGGCATGCTCAGCACTTCCTTTACATTATATTCGCAGATCGTATCTCCGAGCACGATAAACACCTCATCCTCGCCCACGATGTCCCTGGTGAGCAGGACAGCATGTCCGATCCCATACCGCTCGTTCTGAAATACGAAATGAACGGTGAGCTGCGGGTATTTCTGCTTGACAAAATCCTGGATCTTTTCGCCCAGGTATCCAACGATGAAGATGAATTCATGGATACCCGCTTCCATCAACTGGTCGACAATGATGGAAAGAATAGTCTTTCCTGCTAATGGAATCAAGGCCTTGGGCTGCGTATACGTGTGCGGACGTAATTTCGTGCCAGCGCCGGCTACCGGAATGATCGCTTTCATTTGAAAATATATGGTATAAACGCGTGTGAAAATAGTGAATTTTATTCTTTCAGTCGCTTATTTAAGTTTTTCCGGCTGTGCTTGTGCATTTTATGGATAGTTGGCCTATTTTTGCGCCATGCAAAGAGATACGTTAGTTTTCGACCTTATAAAGAAAGAACTGGAACGCCAGCGTCATGGCATTGAACTGATCGCTTCCGAAAATTTTACCTCCCTTCAGGTGATGGAGGCCATGGGCACCGTCCTCACGAATAAATATGCGGAAGGCTATCCCGGAAGAAGGTATTATGGCGGTTGCGAGATCGTGGATCAGGTCGAGCAGCTGGCTATCGACAGGCTGAAAAAGATCTTCGACTGCGAATATGCAAATGTGCAGCCCCATAGCGGCGCACAGGCTAACGCCTCCTTATTGCTGGCCGTCCTCCAGGCGGGTGATACGATCCTTGGGCTCGACCTGAGCATGGGTGGTCATTTAACACATGGCTCGCCCGTCAATTTTTCGGGCAAACTATACAGACCCGTGTTCTACGGCGTAAAGAAAGAGAACGGACTGGTGGATTACGATATGATGGAGAAAGTGGCCGGACAGGAAAAACCAAAGCTGATCATCTGTGGGGCCAGCGCCTATAGCCGCGACTGGGATTATGCCCGGATCAGGAAGATCGCCGACAAGATCGGCGCACTGGTCATGTGCGACATGGCCCATCCGGCCGGTCTGATCGCCAAAGGATTGCTCAGCTCTCCTTTTGAACATTGCCATTTTGTAACGTCCACCACGCACAAGACATTACGCGGCCCCCGCGGTGGCATCATCCTGATGAAGAAGGATTTCGACAACCCGTTCGGACTGAAGGATACAAAGGGAAATATTCGTCCCATGAGCAATCTGATCGACATGGCCGTATTTCCAGGCACACAGGGCGGGCCTCTGGAGCACGTCATCGCCGCCAAGGGCATCGCCTTCGGCGAAATACTCACCCCTGAATTCGGTGATTATGCCAAACAGATCATCGCCAACGCACAGGCCATGTCAAAGGTCTTTACGGATAAAGGATATGACATCGTCTCCGGCGGCACCGACAACCATTTGCTGCTGATCGACCTGCGCAATAAGAATATCAGTGGCAAGAAGGCGGAGATCGCGCTGGGCAAGGCGGAGATCACTGTAAACAAGAACATGGTCCCATTCGATGATAAGAGCGCCTTTGTCACTTCTGGTATCCGCGTTGGCGTGCCCGCCGTCACCACGCGGGGTATGATCCAGTCGCATATGGCCACCATAGTTGAGTTCATCGATAAGGCCCTGGTCAATGCAGAGAACGATGCGGTGCTGGCAAGCCTGCGTGGAGATGTGAACGCGTTTATGAAGCAATTTCCGCTGTACCCGGAGCTGGGATAAACCAACGTTTACCAGGACCATTGTCATCTGAAAAAATCTGTTATGCTGCAAAGAATACAAACGATCTGGATGTTACTGGCAGCCCTCTGCGCTGCACTGACCTTTAAATTTTCCTTTTTCAGCGGAAATAAACTGGTTGGGACCAACGGACACGTTTTTCAGAGCGTGACGGCAACCAATACTGTTTTACTACTCCTCCTTACCGTGATCATCGTAGCAGGGACGGTCATCAACATTTTCATTTTCAAGAACAGGAAAAGACAACTGCTGATCATCACGGGTCTCATCATTCTGTCTCTTTTGAATATCTATCTTTATTACCAGGCGAGCAAAGAATTTATAGAAGGCACATACGACCTGAGCGCCCTCCTTTCCCTCGCCATTCCGGTGCTGCTGATCCTTGCCGCCAGAGGCATCTATAAGGACCAGAAACTGGTAAAAAGCGTCGACCGGCTGCGGTAAGGGCTACGACGGAGACACCATGGCAACAGAGGCCAATAAATCTGCGGCAAGCATGTGGCTTCAGGATCGCGGATAGCTGGCTGATCGCGGGACGATGACCGATTGGCAGGTGTAACATTCCAAAGCGGACAGCCGTTATATCAAAAACGGACAGGCACCCCCGCAGGCAACTCATAACTTATTGTTAATCAACCGATAATTTTAAGGTATTGTCTTTGTGGGCTGTTTGCCCAAAATCCCCCGCAATTATGATCAGGAACTATCTCAAGATCGCCTTCCGTAACCTCTGGCGTCACCGCGTTTTTTCTTTTATCAATATCATGGGCCTGGCGGTCGGTATGTCGGCCTGTTTCCTGATCTTCCTCTACGTCCGATTCGAATTGAGCTACGATGCCTTCCATAGCAAGGCCGACCGGATCTACCGCGTGGTATGCGATATCAAGACGCCGACCGAAACCCTCAACTTCAGCGTACCATCCTGGGCCATGCCCTCCAACATCAAGGCAGAATTCCCCGAAGTGGAATCCTTTGCCCGCGTCAGCGGCGACAATATCCTGATGAGAAAAGGCAATATCAAATTCCAGGAAGAGAATGCCCAATGGGCGGATTCAAGCCTGTTCTATGTGTTCGATTTCAAATTGATAAAAGGCGATCCGCAGACCGCTCTGAAAGAACCGTTCAGCATCGTCCTCACGGAGACGGGGGCAAAAAAATATTTCGGTGGCAACAACCCCATCGGCCAGACCATCCTCATCACCGGCGATGGAAAACCCGCAAAGGTCACCGGCGTCATGAAAGATATTCCGGAAAACTCACAGATAAATGGGGATGTATTCCTGTCCATGTCCACCCTCACCCAGAAGCTCGCTCCAAAGATCGAAGAGCAATGGGGCAATTTCGGCGCAACGACCTTCCTGCTGCTGAAGCAGGGGACCAGCCCTGCGGCGCTGACCGCAAAGTTTCCCGCATTCCTCGAAAAAAGAGATGGAAAAGGGATGAAGCAGAGCCAGATGTCTTATAAGCTGCTGCTGGAGCCGCTGAGGTCCGTGTACCTGCATTCCACCCGCGATGGCAGCAAGACCGGCAATATGGGCAACGTGTATATCTTCTCCATCGTCGCCGTATTCATCCTGCTGATCGCCTGTTTCAATTTCGTGAACCTCACCACCGCACGCTCGGCCGAACGCGCAAAAGAAGTGGGCATCAGAAAAGTGGTAGGCGCCGCCAAATCCCAGCTCGCCAGTCAGTTTATCGGGGAGTCGGTGATCCTTTGCCTCATCTCTTTTATACTCACCATCGGCGCCTGCATATTATTGCTACCCCTGTTCAACCAGATGGCCGGCAAGACGATCAGCCATGGCATCTTCGGGAATATAAACTATATCATCATCCTGCTGGTCGCCGCGATCGGCATCGGACTGCTTGCCGGGCTCTATCCTGCATTGGTCCTGTCTTCTTTCAAGCCTGTTGTCGTATTGAAAGGGCGCTTCGTCACCAGCGTAAAAGGCATCCTGCTGCGGAAAGGGCTGGTGATCGCCCAGTTCACGATCTCTATTGCCCTGATCATCGCGACGATCATCGTATATACGCAGATGCGTTATATGCGCAGCCAGGACCTCGGTTTTAATAAAGATCAGATGATGGTGATCGATACCCAGGGCGACCCCGCAATGGAGGCATTCAGACAATCCGTGGCCGGCACTCCGAATGTCAGATCGGTCTCGATGTCCTCAAGCGTTCCCGGTGGCGGTGATCCTACCGCGTATTCGGAGATCGAGAACGTAAAAGGCGACCTGCAGATCGCCAACCTCGAATTATTCTTTGTCGACTTCGATTATATCAATCAGTTCGGGATAAAAATGCTGGCGGGCAGATCGTTCTCCCGGGATTTTGGTACGGATACCACGCAGTCCATGATCCTGAACGAGGCGGCGGTAAAAATGTTCGGGTACAGCTCCGCTCAGCAGGCCGTAGGCAAGCGGTTCAAGCAATGGGGACGGGAAGGAAAAATCATCGGCGTGATGAAAGATTTCCATTTCAGGTCGCTCCAGGAAAGCATCAAGCCCCTGAGCATGCGCATCGAACCAAGGGGCTGTAATCTGGTCACCGCAAAATTAAATGCCCGCGATGTGACCGGAACCATCGCCTCGATAGAAAAAGCATGGCAGAAGACCATACCCAACAGGCCCTTCAGCTATTTCTTTATGGATGAGTTCTTCGATAAACAATACCGTGGTGAAGAAAGGTTCGGAAAGCTGTTCCTGAATTTCGCCGTGCTGGCTATTTTTATTTCCTGTCTCGGACTGCTGGGCCTCGCGTCCTACAGCACCATCCAGCGGACCAAGGAAATAGGCGTGCGCAAGGTCGTCGGCGCAAGCGTCACGAATATCGTCAACCTGTTGTCTAGGGATTTTATGATCCTCATCGGGATCGCTTTTCTGATCGCCTCACCGCTGACCTGGTTTTTCATGAACCGCTGGCTGACGGATTTCGCCTACCGCATTCCCATCAGCTGGTGGATGTTTGTGCTGGCGGGTGTCCTTGCGCTGCTGATCGCGCTGGCGACCATCAGCTTCCAGGCCATCAGGGCGGCTATAGCCAATCCGGTAAAGAGTTTAAGAACTGAATGAGGGAAGTTCCGGCGGAGTGGGTCATTCGCGGAGACGGCCTTGGCATGTCCGGCAGCGCCTAGATAAATTTCCCCGTATAGCTCTCTTTAACCTTCTTCAGTCCCGAAGGGACTCCTGCATATACAAGGCTTCCACCTCCGTCACCGGCTTCAGGTCCGAGGTCTATGACCCAGTCGGCTGAGCGGATCACATCGGTGTTGTGCTCGATGACCAGGATGGAATGCCCCTGCTCGATAAGCGCATTGAAGGAGGCCAGCAATTTCCGGATATCGTGAAAATGAAGGCCCGTGGTGGGCTCATCGCAGATAAAGAGGATATGGCCCTGCGCCCTGCCCTTGCCAAG
>DATHHO010000226.1:0-7017 GCA_035317125.1 Puia sp. | reverse complement strand
TGCCAGTTCGTCCCCGGATTGGATTGAAAGCCTGTCAGCTGGGCGGGAGTGAACACCGCCGTGCCACCGCTGGAGGTTGCCTTCAGGTTTGCATTAACCGCAAAATCGTAGGCATCCATCAGTTTCAGGTATTTCGGGATTGCGTCTTGCCGAACCCAGACAGAGCCGTTGAGCTTGGCAGCTCCTTCATGACCGGATTTAGTGGTAATGAGTACCACCCCGTTGGTTGCCCTGGAACCATAAATGGCGGTGGCCGATGCATCTTTGAGGACTTGCAGGTTTTCGATATCCGACGGGTCGATGCTTCCGAGAGGAGCCCCGATATATCCGTCGACGACATACAGTGGATCGTTGCCACCAGTGATGGAGTTCGCACCCCTGATCCTGACGCTCAACCCGGATCCTGGATTACCATTTTCTTCTTGAACAGCAACCCCGGGTGTCGTTCCCTGGAGCGCATCTTCGACCCTTACCAACGGCCTTTTAGCGATCTCCTGCGCAGTTACCGTACTTATGGCCCCGGTAACGTCTCTTTTTCGCTGCTGTCCGAACCCTACAACGATAACAACGTTTAAGGAAGCGCCCACCTTTTCCAGGGGGATCGAAAAATAGGTGCCCCCTTTGATGGCAACCTCCAGACCTGAATAGCCGACATAGGTCGCGACCAATATCGTTTTCCCCTGTTGACTTACATTGATCTGGAAATTTCCATCTGCGTCGGTAGTGGTCGACACCGTACCGTTCTTGACGCTTACGGTCGCCCCGGCCAACGGCCGGCCATCTGCATCGACTACCTTGCCTTTGATCGCCCGGGTTTGGGCATAGCCTTGAACCACAAGGACAAATGCCAATAATAGCAGCATTAGCAGTTTTTTCATACCAAGCAATTGTTTTAGTGTTAGTGATTGAATATTCTGCAAATAAAGCGGGGGTGCCTTAACAAACGCCTTAACAAATGCCTTAACAAACCGGGTGGTCGGGCATTAATAGGCCAATTAATTTCGATTTTCTCTAATATTCTATTGCAGACGCGTGGAGATCTGGGGGGCGCGCGGTCACCAGGCGCATGGAGCAGTGGAAAGGGGTGCGTTACCGGATCAGGAAATCACATCCTGGAAGGATTTTTCGAATTCTGTACCATAGATATCCTTATAGTCCTTCAGGAATTTCTGGTAGGTATTATTGGCCAGCGTATGGCGTTTGAGCAGGACCAGGCTCTTGCATTTATGGATGAGGGCGTCCTCGTTCAGCTGGTCGAAGTAAAAGATGCAGTTGGCGATCTCGATCACAAATTCCGGGTCCTTCTGGATATTCGGGCTTTCGAGATAACCCAGACAGGTATGGATGCCGGAATTGGATATATCCGATTTGATATCGTCCAGCCAGTTGTATTCCGTCTGGGATAGAAAGGGGCCTCGTCTGATGATATCGATCATCGGATGGATATAAGCCTGGGTGGGATCCGCCGCCGAAGCCTGTAGTAAGGAAACGTATTTTTTGTAATCGACATAGATCTCCTCGTCGAGGATCTGGAACTGCCAGTACCCCGACTCTTTATTGATCACGCAGTTGCCGATCTTTTCGAGAAAGGTTTTGAGCTTGGCAAGGTTGACGGAGCGGTTGTTCTTGGCATCCTTCTCTGATTTATCATGCCAGAGGATCTCATTCAGCCCCTCCGAAGAAATGCCTCTTCCATTGCTGATCGTATAGGTCGCTATCACCAGAAAAAGTTCTTTCAGCAAAGGAGTGAACAGACGGGTGATATCATGTCCTTCCTTATCGAAGACCTGGAACTGGCCAAAAAGATAGATAGAGGAATGGATGGGCAGATGCTCGTCCCGGCCTGTAGTTGGCGTGATATGTTCTGCCTCCGCCTGTATGGGCACAGGTGGGATCGCCGCAGCGGCCGATGGGGTGGCTTTGCCCGCGCCTTTTCTGAAAAAGAAGAATACCGCCACGCAGGCGATGCTCAGCAGGGAGAAGACAAAAAGATAACGGGACCGGTGCGCTTCGCCAGTGCCTGCCTGCACCGCAACACCAGGTGGTTCCGGTGGAAAATCGAGCGTCCAGATCTTTACTTCCGTATTCTTTTCTTTGCCGTCGATCGTCAGATAAAACAGGGTCACCGCGATCAGCTTATTGCTCTTCGGCGAATAGTACAGGTAGGCAAACGACTGAATATCGTGAAAGCTATAGGGTATAGGGTCTCCCAGCGGCTGGAAGGTCGAGTCGGTCAGCGAGCCTTCGATCAGCTGAAGATGGGAATTATAGCTGTCGTTCGGGAACATCAGCCCGTAATAGGCGCCCGGTTTTGGACCGATCACCAGGCTGCCGCCAAATGTAAAAGGAGTAGATAAGGGCTTGAGGCTATAGAGTTTTTTAAAGGAGCCTTCTTTTACATTATACCGGAACAGATCGTAATAATAACGGGGGTCCAGCTCCTGGTCCCCTGTCTGACTGCCGTAACCGCCGATGACATAGGCGAATTTTCCCTCCGGGTCCGTACCGAGCCCCGACAGATAGCGGGGAGGAAAGAAGTCTCCGGTGAGCTTGAGTACTTCCCATTTTTTGGTGTCGAACCGGTAACGCTGTACGAGGTTCTTGTATTTTAGCTGACCATAGCCCCCGACGATGTATAAGGAAGAATCCGCCGAGGAAATAAATTTATTGGCCTGCCAGAATTCCGTCGCGGGTGCATCCGGAAATTCAAGGTCCCATTGGCGCCGGTTAAATTCAAAGGAGGATACTTTGTGCCCATCGATAAAAACATCATACAGTTTGTTGGTCAGTGTATCATAAATAGCCTGGTTTCCCATCAGCAGGTTCTGCTTGCGCGACGGCAGCCATTCCAGCGCATGGCGATCTGTGCTTAAAGAATAAACGGCCAGCGAGTCGGACCCTACCAGATAAAGCTTGTCGTCCTTTGCATTATACGCCACGCTGGAATAACCCCCGACGATAAAAGAATCGAGCAGGGCCCATTTTTGATATTTCGGTTTCAGCCATTCCGGGTTTTTTACCTTTGCGATCCGCTTGCTTATCTTATCATAGCAGATATCCCCCGATGTTTCATCCAGCGGCCAGGAATATTTCAGCTCGTCCTTCTCATAGATCTTAATGTCCTTGATCCGCATGGGTGGGATATCCCTGGTCTTGAATTTCTGAAAATCATTGGCCCCCCATAAAAATTTGAAACAGTTGCTGGTTACGGGAAGATTGCCTTTGCCGATCGCTTTCCCATTTACCAGGACTTGAAGAACATGCTTTTCCAGATCGAATTTGAAGTCGAAATGGCTCCACTCCTTATAGATCCTCGGGCTGTCGGCGGTAAAATTGATCCCCGAGAAATTTTCTCCGGCAATGACCTTGAAGGCGCCGGTCTTCTGGTTGAATATCAGATCGATGTTCTGATTGTCGGTGCTGACGATGCGAAGGACATAGCCGAAATAGATCTGGTGGCCGGATAAGAAACTCATATCGAACTTCAGCTCGAAATTTTTGGCAAAGCACAGCGAGTCCTCAGGAGAAAGGTCGAGTGAGGTTCTTTTTTCCAGTACTACTTCATGGCTGTTGAAGGTCAGGCCATAGGACTGGGCAAAGCCGCTGATTTTAAAGAGTAAAATAAATACAATGCTATAAATATGCCTTCTCATAAACAGGAGTAAAAATAAATGTTTTTCTCTAATGGAACCTGTTTATATTCAGCACACTGCACGGATGCACGGCGTCAGGCGGAAGGAGGTCTGCAAATCAATAAAAAAATCGGCTTTAGCGCTGATGAAGCAAAAAGTTTAGCGGGGAAGGGTGATCGTTTACATGGGCCATGCATGTTTCGGGTGATCGGTCCTCAGCGTTGCACAGGTGTGATGATCCATCGGGGGCCTGGTTTGAACCCGACAGGGCCTGGTTTCTCCCGCATCAGACCGGTCAGCCGGTAATAATTCTCCAGCTGCCTGTTCATCATGCTTTCTCCCGCGCCCACCTCGATGATCCCTGGGTCCTGGTCTGCGCCATATCCTCCAAGCGCCGCGGATCGTATATCGGCAACATATCCCGGCCATCTTCCACCGCTCCAGGTATATCCAAACAAAAAAGCATGGGCGGCAACGGCCTCCATCTTCTTTTTCCAATCGAGCTGCAGCTGGATGAACAGCTCACCCGGACAGGCGGCGATAACGATATCCTTATTGATAAGGATGGTGGATATATGTACATTGTAATGGACCGTCTTGTCAAACCGGCCGCTGAACTGCAGCGAATCATCCATAATGCTGATCTCCGTTTTTTCAGCAGCGGCGGGACTGAGGGTTTTTGCCAGTTTTACCGTTTCCCAGGCCAGCAGCTCACCCATTCTTTCCATCGGGGCGTAGTCTGTCTTGAAAGGGTCGTCCGGGCCCGTCCTTCTCGAACTGATCAGCAGGGATTCGATGTTGCCGCCCGCGCCCTGTATAAAGAGGCAGTTGAGCTTGTTGCCAAAAGCCTCTTCCACTTTCCGGCAAGCCACTCCCGGATAATCGGCCGAGATGGCATAATTAAAACAAACGATGTCCGCATGACAGGCATAGTTCATCAGAATGATCCTCGGCTGGCCCTGCATGTCTTCGATCCTGATGACGCCGACCTCGGGGTCCACCGGTCCGAAGGGGATCCTTTCGGGATTTTCGGAAACATAATGATCATCGCCAAACCAGGATTCGCGGGCATGGCCATCCTCCCGCGGAACGAGACGGTTGAATCCCAGCTGTGGAAAGGTCCTGTGCCCTGCGGCGATCCTTGCGGGGAACATATTCGCTACCGCGATCCCCACTGCCTTTATGATCTGATCTTCGTAAAAAACAGTATAGGGATTACCCTTTTCAAAGGACCTTCCTTTTTTCTGCGGCTCGGAATGGTTGTGCGAAGAGCAGAGCATCAGCTGCGCAATCCCATATTTCTCCTTACAGACCCGCCCGACGCGTTCGCTGGTGAAGATCGCAAGGTCAACGGAGACAAAGGCCATGCGCTTGCCACCGAGGTCCAGCACGAGGCTGCGGGCATATACCGAATCGTGCAAAGGCTCGTCGCCTTCCGGTGTGATATTTACTTTTGCGGTGCCGGCCTGGAGCTGTCCCGGCGCTACGCCAGTCTGGCCCTGCAGATCACCGGTCGGTCCGCCTGCATCGGGTTTCTGTCCTTCTGTGCCGGGCGCTCGTATATGGAGATGTGCGGCCGTACCAGCGCTCCTGCCTTCTTTGACATGCTGTCCAGGTCCTTTTGCATCTTCTTCCCAGATCGCGCGGATAGCCTCTTCGTCGCCCAGCCCATCGGGTACGGCAGGGCCTGGCGTATTCGCATAATACCAGCGGCGTTTGTCGATCGGGGACCGCTCCGTACGGCTACCCGGCATCTCGAGGTGACCGTTAGGGTCCGTCTTTTGCACCCAATCCTGCGCGTAGCGCAGCCAGTCGGCGCGGTATTGTTTGGTCTGATGGGCAAACCAGGTGATCTCATCATAACCCCAGATCCAGTCGAATCCACCTTTGGACTGACCGGGCTGGCCAGGCGCGTTGCTGGCGCCATAATTATCCAGTTCCACCAGATAAGGCAGATGTTCGCAGCTCCAGCCGCTGAAGGTGACCCCACCCTTGCTCCGCTTATAAAGCCCGTCGGAAAAGCCCAGCTTCAGGATCGCCTCCTGCGGCTTGTCGGGAACTTCCATGATCCTCAGGGGGAAAGCATGAAAATCCAGCAGCAGCTTCCCATCCTTCAAAAATCCTCCGCCTGGAGTATGTGCATCGCATAACAGCATATGTCGCCGTGCGTGTGTGGCCGCATAGGAACGCGCCAGCGAGAACACGCCTGCCCAGATCGTAAGATCGGGATCATTGCCGTTCATGAGTTCCACCTGTCCGTAATGGATGGCTTCGAAGCCGAGGTCGATATAGGATGCGGCAAGAAAATAAAACCAGAGCCTCGTCTCCATGCGGCTCACATCCGGCACCGACGCGCCTTTCCCCCACTGATCTTTGCGTCTTCCATCGGCATAGAGCATATCTTCGTACCGAAAATTTCTTTTTTCTACCGGCAGGCCCAACGCAGTGAATGCCCAGTCCGGCACCGGCACCTGGTCCACCTGGCTGCTGACGATCTCAAAGATACAGGCCTCGAGGATCATGTCGGGATCGGCAGCATGTACTTTTGGCGCTTGTTGTCTGGCCCTTTCAAAATTATTCAGCAGATTGGCCTCGCCGCCCCAGAGACAGATGCTGCGGCCGATGAACTTGGCGCCCGTGCTTCTGAGCATGCGGATATTGTCATCGAGGTCGCCTCTGCCGTTCAGCAGTCCCTCCATCGAGATCGCGCGCGACAAATAATTTTCCAGGACCTCCCGGGAGATGGTCCGGTCGAAGTGATAATCGCGGGCGGGCGCAGCCGGTGTGGGCGGAACTGGTGCAGCGGGCGCAGGCAGTGGCAGTGGCGGTCCTCCGTGCAGCATGGGCGTGGGAGCGTGGGTGGCAGCGGCGCGGGCGGGTGCGGATGAAGTGGCCCTGACGCTGGCGGTAATAAAGTCAACGACGGGCTTCGGGTCCCGCGGCCCTGTGGGAAAATGCCCTTCTCCTTCGTGGATGATAACATTGATCTTTCCACCGAGCTCCTTATATTTTTTTTCGGCAACGCGTGTATTGCTGGCAAGCCATGGGTCCAGGCCTCCGCAGACATGCAGCAGAGGTACGCCGGCCTTCGCCAGCGGCGCCAGGCTGTCCATCACCGTTCCCTTCGACATCAGACTACGCATGACGGGGTTCTCGCCATAGATACAGGAAACTTTTTCTGGGTTGTGGATGGCCCAGGAATATGCTTCCCCAACACCGGTGCCTTCACCTTCCATCGCGGGCTTTGGAGAAAATCCAAGACCCGTAAGCCGCAGCCAGATCGTATCCCATTGTTCGCGCACGGCGCCTGCCTGTGAGGTCACCGGCGCCGCCACGATATAAAATCCTTTGGCCAGCAGCGCAAGGTCGACCGCCGTTGCTTCCC
>DATHHO010000225.1:0-14720 GCA_035317125.1 Puia sp. | reverse complement strand
CCAGCAGTTCGTCATACGTGATCACCGCGGGATCATAAACGACCCGCAGACATTCCGCATGACCGGTCGTACCCGTACAAACTTCCTCATAGCTCGGGTTTACCGCGCTGCCGCCTGAATAGCCCGAAGTGACCTTCTCCACCCCTTTCAGTTCCTGAAATACCGCTTCCGTACACCAGAAACATCCGGTGCCAAAATATGCTGTGGCTGTCTTCTTTCTTCCCGGGATCGTTTCGTCCCCTTTCGTCCCGCCAGAAACGGCCGGACCGGAAACACCCACGCCGGAGTCCGTTGCTCCGTTAGAGATGGCTGTTCCACCGGAAGCCGCTGCGCCGGCGGTGGTTCCGCCGGAAGCCGAAATCAACGCCATCGTAGTCAATGCAGATAAAAAGATCATAGATCGGTTTTTTTTGTTACACCCGCAAGTTACTCCAGTCCCGCGCGGCATTTGTGTACGATATATGACAAACAGAGGGTTTTAAATGTTCATTAACAATACGGGCATGGCCTGACGGCCGATCGCAGCATCCCGACCCAAGCCCTGGCATGGCAGGGCTCCGGATCGCGAGAAATTTTGTAAAGTAACTTTATAAGTTTACCTTCGCATAATGAGAACAAAATCATTACCCCGCCCGGCTAGAACATCTGCGGTGCCTGCCCGGACTCAGGATAACCAGGCCTCCCCCAGCGACACCGAGCTCGCCGCCGATCTGCGCGGTGTCCTCCACCGGATCGTGAAAATGCTCCGCCGGCAGGCGAGCAACGATGAAATGCTCTCTCTTACCGAACGCTCCACGCTTGGTCTGCTCTACCAGCATGTTCAGCTCCTGCCCTCCGAGCTCGCGGCCCTTGAAAAAGTCACCAGCCAGTCCATGTCCCAGGTCATCAATCAGCTCCACCGGCTTGGCTATATCCATAAAGCATCTTCCGGAGAAGATAAGCGGAAGGTCCTGCTGACCCTCACCGCCTCCGGCAAAAAATATATCGAACAGACCAGGATGGAAAAACAGGAATGGCTGGCCCGCATGCTGCATGAGATCCCCGCAAAGGACAAACAAACGCTTGCTTCCGCCATCCTCATCCTCAACAGATTGGTAAATGAGTAAAAGAATAAATACGTTCAGCGCATTCCGCAGCCGCAATTACCGGCTCTATTTCTACGGCCAGTCCATTTCCCTTATCGGCACCTGGATGCAGCGCACGGCCGTGGCCTGGGTGATCTACACCCTCACCCATTCCACCTTTATGCTTGGCCTGATCCTCTTTGCCTCGCAGTTCCCTTCGTTCCTGCTGTCCGTCTTCGGCGGAGTGGTATCGGACAGGTATAATCGCTTCCGGGTTCTACTGACGACCCAGATCGCCTCCCTTGTGCAGGCAAGCCTGCTCGCTACCCTGGTCCTGCTGGGTAACTATACGGCCTGGGAGATGCTCGGGCTCAGCGTAGTGCTGGGTTGCATCAATGCCTTCGACGTTCCGGCACGTCAGGCGCTTATGTACGATATGATCGACGACAAGAACGATCTTCCCAACGCGCTGGCGCTGAATGCAACCATGTTCAACCTCGCCAGGCTGGTGGGCCCTGCCATTGCCGGGATCATGCTGGAGAAATTCGGGGCGGGCTTCTGTTTCGTGCTGAATGCCGCCAGCTTTATCGCCGTGATCGGTTCATTGTTGATGATGCGCCTGCTTCCCGGTCCATCGGTCGCCCATCCAGAAAGACCTGGACGCGAGCTGCGGGAAGGGTTCGCCTATCTTCGCAAAACGCCTGCTATCTCCCGGCCTATCCTGATGCTGGCGGCCATGAGCCTGCTCGTGATCCCCTTTGCGACGCTGCTGCCGGTCTATGCGAAAGTCATTTTTCATGGGGGCGCCTCGACCTTTGGATTCATCAACAGCTTTATCGGCCTTGGCGCCATCGGCGGCGCGCTTTTTCTGGCTTCGCTGCGGACGGAAGCCAACCGGAAAAAGGTCCTGATGATCAATACTCTGATATTCGGTGCAGGTCTCCTCCTCTTTTCGCATACGGGCTGGTTCCCGCTCGCGATGGTATTCGTTCTGCTTGCCGGATTCGGCATGATGGCGACGACCACCATCTGCAATACCATCGTACAGACCTCGGCAGCTCCCGAAATGCGGGGACGTGCGATCAGCTATTATGCGATGGCCTATTTCGGCATGCTTCCGCTCGGCAGTCTGCTGGTGGGCTTTATCTCCCAATATCTGGGCGTCGCCAATACGATCATGGCCCAGGGCTGCGCCGCGCTGCTTATCGTTTTTCTGTTCCGCTCGTTCCTGACACGATCCGACGCCGCCGCCAGCCCTGCGCCCCCGACCGCAGCATCCCAGCCTGTCGGTGCAACGACAACTGGTGCAATTTCCACCGGCGCGGCTCCTTCCCCTATAACCGGAGGTTCGGTTAAGCTCATTGTGGAGACGATCGACAAATAAATTGCACACACGATAAAAAAATAAATGGCAAGACCATAAACAAATAAAAAATGGAAAAAACGCAGACATCATCCGGCACCGCCCTCCTGGTCATGGATATATTACCCAATCTTTTGGTCAGGCTGGGCGACAACAAGCCCCTTCTGGCTTCTCTCGTCAGGGCCATCGCCGCCGCCCGGGCCGCGGGCATCCCGGTGATTTATGCGGGCGTCGCGTTCCGGAAAGGCTTTCCCGAGATCAGCCCCGATAATAAATCCTTCAGCGCGGTCAGACAGAACAACGCAGCCCTTCAGGGTCTGGAAGAACCTTATTCCATCCATCCCGATGTCGCACCGCAACCCGGCGACATACTGGTGACCAAACGCCGCGTCAGCGCATTTACCGGCAGCGACCTTGAGGTAGTGCTGCGCTCGATGCAGATCAGGAGCCTGGTCCTCACGGGCTATGCAACCAGCGGGGTCGTGCTGTCCACCCTCCGGGAAGCCGCCGACAAGGACTTCGGGCTGACCGTCCTGTCCGATGGCTGCGCCGACACCGATGCGGAAGTCCACCAGGTCCTGCTGACAAAAGTATTTACCCGTCAGGCCAGCGTCCAGACTGTTCAGGAGTGGATGACAAGTCTCGGTCAGACGTAACCCCATCATCGGAACTCCGCCCCGGCTGGCGAACCCAGCGCTCATTCCCGCACCCCGCCTGAAGCACGCCAGGCGCTGTCACTGCATTCCCAACGCAGTCCGACCCACCAGTCCGGCCCCTGTGTGTCCCGTCTTTTTCCAAGGGAATAGACGTACCTTTGCTCCTCAAAAAACGGCCCGGAATGCGACCAGCATCGCTTCCTCCGGGTCCATCGACAGAACAATGAAAATTTTTCCCGAATCGGCGCTGACGCAACTGGAGTTTGATAAAATAAAGGCCTTGCTTGCCGGGCATTGCCATACCGAATATGCACGCACAAAGGCGGCAGAGCTTCGCATCCATACCCGGCGCGAATTCATCGAGCTGGAGCTGCGGCAGACCCATGAGTTCAAGCAGCTTCTGCAGAACGGCCAATATTTCCCGAATGACAGCATCCTGAACCTCGCAAGGGATCTGAAGCTGCTGGGCATACCCGGCGCGACCCTCGGTGGCGAACAGTTCATGCAGATCCGCAAGCTGGCGGAGAGCATGCAAAGCATCTTCCGCTGGTTTGACCCCGAAAGACGGACGGCTTATCCCTCACTTGCCCGGGTGATCGCCTCCACCCATTACGAAAAAGCGATCATCACCTGGATCGATGAAGTGCTCGACGAATCGGGCACCGTCCGCGATAACGCTTCCGAAGAGCTGGCCGATATCCGCCTCAGCCTGTTCCGCAAAAGGAACGAACTCCGCCGCGCCTTTGACAGGATCCTGTCCAGGCTGGGCAAATCCGGTTATGTGGCGGATATCGAAGAGTCATTCCTCAATGGCAGAAGGGTAGTGGCGATCTTCGCGGAACACAAGCGGCAGGTCAAAGGCATCCTCCATGGGGAAAGCGATACGCGCAGGACTTCCTTTATAGAGCCGGAAGAGACCATTGGATTAAATAATGATGTTTTTTCTCTTGAGCATGCCGAGAGCAGGGAAGTGCACCGTATCCTGAGAGAGCTGACGGCAAAACTTTCCGTACACGCTCCCTTGCTGGGCACATGGCACGACATCCTCGGCGAATACGATTTTATCCGCGCCAAGGCCCGGTTCGCCATCGACATGAATGCCAGCCTTCCACAGTTGCAGGACAAGGCGATTGTGCATCTCGTGCAGGCTTATCATCCATTATTGTATTTGTACAACCAGAAGAACAAGAAGCCGACCATACCCACCAATATCACGCTCGACGAAAAGGACCGCCTGCTGGTGATCTCGGGCCCGAATGCGGGAGGCAAGACGGTCACCCTCAAGACGGTGGGCCTGCTGCAGCTGATGATCCAGAGCGGTCTGCTGGTGCCCGTTCACCCCGACTCGTCCATGGGCATCTTCCGGCAGCTGATGATCCATATCGGCGACACACAGAGCCTCGAATTCGAGCTCAGCACCTACAGCTCCCACCTCAAGAACATGAAATATTTCATGGAGAATGCCAACGGCAAGACGCTGTTCTTTATCGATGAGCTGGGCAGCGGCAGCGATCCCAATCTGGGCGGGGCCTTTGCGGAAGTCATCATGGAGGAACTGGTGCGCAAGCATTCGCTCGGTATCGTGACGACGCATTACCTGAACCTGAAAGTGATGGCGAACAAGACGCCCGGCATCATCAATGGGGCCATGGCCTTCGATGAGGTCAATCTGCAGCCTTTGTATAAGCTGATCATCGGCAAGCCTGGCAGTTCTTATACGTTTTCCATCGCCGAGCGTATCGGGCTGGAGCCAAGACTGATCCAGCGCGCAAGGACCCTTGTGGATGAAGACCATTTCAGGCTGGACAAGCTGCTCAACCGTACCGAACAGGACCTTCGCCTGCTCGAACAGCGCGAGAAGGAGCTGCACAAGCTGCTCAGAGAAAATGAGAAGCTGAAAAAGGAAATGGAAACCCTCATCGACAGGGAGAAACACAGCCAGCAGGTAGAGCTGCTGCGGCACCAGAACAAGATCACGGAAGACCGCCTGGCTTATCTGAAAGAAATGGAGCGCAAGCTGCGGCAGATCATATTCGACTGGCGTAAGACGGAAGACAAGAACGAAGTGATCCGGCAGATGCAGGTCCTCCTGTTCAAGCAAAAGGAACAGCAGGTGAACGACAAAGTGAAAAAGAAATTCGATTCGAAATATTCGGAGATCGGCGGCGAAGTGGCGCTGGGGGATAAGGTGATGATGAAAAAAAATCATCAGGTCGGCATCGTAAAGGAGATCCGCGCCAAAAAAGCCATCGTACAGGTAGGCCTCGTGCCCATCACCGTCGACCTCTCCGACCTCATCGTCGTCCGCGATAAACCGCAGGACGAACCCGCCAGCTGAAAAAATTGATTTACATTTATCGTAAACAGACCCGCATATGAGCCTATCGCGCGCGCATCATCACCAATCATCCCGGATCGATCATCTTCGTTCATGCCGGTCTCATCGCAACCAATCATCCTGGTCCCACCGCAACCAGTCCTCCAGACGCCATCACCTTCTCTTCTTCCTCTTCGCCTTCACCGCCACGCCCGCCCTGGCCCAGTACAACGGCACCGAACCCGGGAGAGCCCAGCAGATCGTCCCCGGCAGGACCAACGGCAAAGAACAGCAGCAGAAACCTTATCTCATCATGATCTCCGGAGATGGGTTCCGATACGATCTGGCCGACAAATACAAGGCCGTACACCTGCTGGAGCTGCGGAGCAACGGCGTAGCCGCAACGTCCATGCAGCCGGGCTATCCCTCCCTTACTTTTCCCAACCATTATGCGCTCGCGACGGGAATGTATCCGTCGCATCATGGCCTCGTGAACAATACTTTTTATGACGCAGGGAAAGGGAAAATGTACCGTATCAATGACCGCAGGGCGGTGGCAGACAGCTCCTGGTATGGCGGTACGCCGGTCTGGACCCTTGCCGAACAGCAGCACATGCTCACAGCCAGTTTTTTCTGGGTGGGTTCCGAGGCAGCCATACAAGGGGTCCGACCTACTTATTATTACCGGTTCAACGACTCGATAGAACTCGACACCCGTATCCAGGCCGTGAAGAACTGGCTGCAGCTCCCCCCTGAGACAAGACCTCACCTGATCACTTTCTACCTGTCGCAGGTGGATCATGCCGAGCACATGAATGGCGTCGATTCGAAAAAGACGGAGGAAGCTGTCCATATCGTCGACGACTGTATTGGTAAGATGGTCAGTGAACTGGAATCACTACACCTGCCCATCAGCTATATCTTTGTTTCGGATCATGGGATGGCTACGGAGGATACCCTGCATACGCTTTCCCTTCCACCCGCCGTCGATACCACAAAATTTATCGTGGCAGATGGAGAAGCACTCCTGGAGCTGTATGCGAAGGACAAGAAAGATGTGCCTGCCGCATACAAGGCGCTGAAGGCCCAGGCAGACGGCTTTGACGTTTACCTGCCCGATGAGACTCCAGCGGGATGGCATTACCGCAGTGCCGACGACCGGTATAACAGGATCGGCGATATCCTGCTCGTTTCTAAATTTCCAAGGGGCTGGAACATCCGCCACCGCAAACCGATCCCGGGCATGCACGGCTTCGATAATTCCATACCGGAGATGCAGGCGACTTTTTATGCCTGGGGGCCCGCGTTCAGACAGCACCTGCAGATCGGCGCTTTCAGCAATGTGGATGTCTATCCGCTGATCGCAAAAGTTCTCGGGCTTTCCATCACGGAAAAAATCGATGGTTCCCCCGATACGCTGAAAGACATTCTACGGTAATTACCTAATTTCGCTTCCGGACAATATCATGGTATCGCCGGAAATAATCTCATTCTCAGCTATGACAACCTCATCACCCGACATAAAAGAACTTTCCGCCGAGCAGCGCTTTGGCCAGCTCGGACTGAACCTTCCTTCCCCGCCAACGCCGATGGGCGTTTATAAGCCCTGCATGACCGAAGGCAAATATCTGTGGGTCTCCGGTCACGGCCCGCATCTCGAAGACGGCTCCCTTATCAAAGGCACCATCGGTAAGGATCTCGACATAGAAGAAGGCAAGCTGGCTGCAAGGCAGACAGGACTTACGATCCTTTCTACGATAAAAGCCCATCTGGGAAGCCTCGACAAAGTGAAGCGGGTCATAAAAGTATTGGGCATGGTAGGATGCGTGCCGGATTTTGAGAGACATCCCTATGTGATCAATGGTTGCAGTGAATTATTCGCACAGGTCTGGGGGGAGACGAACGGCATCGGGGTGAGAAGTGCGGTGGGCATGGGCTCGCTGCCAGGCGGCATCCCTGTCGAGATCGAAGCCCTGTTCGAATTGTATTGATCCCCGCTCACGGAAAATCCGCGGCGTCCCAACGCATCAAATCAACATTCAATGACCGGTCAACCGAAAGATCAGCAGGAAAAGAATTGGTACAGCATCACGGACATCGACCAGCTCGACACACCGGTCCTCGTCGTTTACCCCGACCGGGTCAAAAAAAATATACGGCTCGCGCTGGAAATGGTCGGCGGCGACCCCGCACGTCTGCGCCCTCATGTAAAAACCCATAAATCTCCCGGCGCCACCCGCCTGCTCCTCGACGCAGGCATTACAAAATTCAAATGCGCCACGATCGCGGAAGCCGAAATGCTCGCCATCAGCGGCGCCCCGGATGTTCTCCTGGCCTATCAGCCCGTCGGACCTAAGCTGCGTCGTTTTATTTCGCTGATCCGGGAATATCCCGCCACCACATTCTCCTGTCTCATCGATAATGCCGGTGCGGCGGCAGAAATGGACCGCTCTTTTTCGGAAGCCGGTCTCCGCGTCCCGGTCTATATCGATCTCAATCTGGGTATGAACCGTACCGGCATCGCACCCGGCCCCGCCGCCTCTGAGCTTTATTTGAAATATTCGGAGCGGCAGCCACAAGATCCGGTCCGTCCAGGAGCGGACCCCGCAAACCGCAGTGGCATCAGTTCCGAAGTCCGCAATGGTATTTTCCCCGTCGGCCTGCACGCCTACGATGGCCATATCCGCGACACCGATATGGACAAACGCACTCAACGATGCGACGCAGCCTTTGAAGAAGTTGAGAAACTGAGCATCGGACTGACGGCGCAGGGCGTAGACGCACCCCTTATTGTCGCCGGCGGCTCACCCACTTTTTCCATCCACTGCAAAAGGAAGGGGATCGAATGCAGCCCCGGAACTTTCATCTACTGGGACAGGGGATACTGTGAGACCTGCCCCGAACAACATTTCCTGCCGGCTGCTCTCGTGGTCACCAGAGTGGTCTCACTGCCCGACAGCACAAAGATCTGCCTCGACCTCGGCCATAAATCCGTTGCCGCGGAGAACGATCTGGCCCATCGCGTCTGGTTCCTCGATGCAGAAGGACTGACCCCCACCAGCCAGAGCGAAGAGCACCTGGTCATGGAAACCAGCCCCGCCCATGGATATCCTATAGGTCATATCTTTTATGGCCTGCCCTATCATATCTGCCCCACCGTCGCGCTCTATGAAAGAGCCATTACGATCACCGGCGGCAAGATCACCGGCGAATGGATGAACAGCGCCCGCGACCGCAGGATCAGATCCTGACCCGTAGCCATACCATCCCAGACGCATTCCATCCCGGACCCTTCCTTCCCGTGCGCATACCGCCCGCCTCCTTTGCGTCCCTCTAACACATTGATTTTCCTCCTTCTGCCGGCCGGACGGATTAAACTTTTCGCGTATCAATTTGTCATATACATTAAAATAGTGTTAAAAAGCGTCCCGGCCTCAGCGATAGCCCCGTTTTTTCGGTCTCTACGCTTTATCCCAAACCCATTTAATGAGTATATTGCGATTTATTCTGTGTCACAACCGTGTAATTATTTTTCGACCAGAAAACAATTTTGTTCGAAAAAATGTATAATTCGATAATTTTACGGTTCAGAAAGGATCAGTTGAAGAAAATCGGCTGAAAAGATCACCGTAAAATAGCAGCAATAACCCTGGATAAGGCTCTGAAAAAATTCGAAGCGAATTATTCACTCAAAAATAGACGACTATGGAAGTAAAAGAACCAACTGGCAGGCTGGGCATATTGATCCCCGGTATGGGCGCTGTGGCGACCACACTGATTGCCGGAGTAGAAGCGATTAAGAAAGGATTTGCACAACCGATCGGCTCCCTCACCCAGATGGGGAATATTCCTTTGAACAGGAAGACAGGCAACAACCATCCCAAAATAAAGGACTTCGTTCCCCTGGCCAGTCTCCAGGATATCGTTTTTGGCGGATGGGACGTTTATGAAGATAATGTTTACGAGGCCGCAAGTCGGGCTAAAGTGCTGGAACCAGCCATGTTACACGCCCTCCGCCCCGAGCTGGAAGCCCTGAAGCCCATGAAAGGCGTCTTCGACAAATCATACGTAAAGAACCTCGATGGAACACATATAAAATCGGAGACGAATAAATGGGTCCTCGCCGAAGCTGTAATGGACGACATCGCCCAGTTCCAGTACACCCGCGATTGCGACCGTATCGTCATGGTATGGTGCGGATCCACCGAAAAATACATCGAAACGGCACCCGTGCACCTGACCATCGAATCCTTTGAAAAAGGGTTGAGAGAGAATGACCCCCTGATCGCCCCCAGCATGATCTATGCTTACGCAGCCATCAAGCTGGGAATTCCCTTTATGAACGGCGCTCCCAATCTCACCTGCGATATACCGGCCCTGCAGGAGCTGGCCAGGCAGACGGAGACCCCTATCGGAGGCAAAGACTTCAAGACCGGTCAGACCCTTATGAAGACGATCCTTGCACCCGGTCTGCAAGCCCGCTCACTGGGCGTGAAAGGCTGGTTCTCCACCAATATACTCGGTAACAGAGATGGATATGTGCTGGATGACCCCGATAATTTCAAGACCAAGGAAGTATCCAAGCTGAGCGTGCTGGAAGATATCCTGCGCCCGGACCTGAGCCCCGAATTGTATGGTGAGCTCTATCATAAGATCCGTATCAATTATTATCCGCCGCATGGTGATAATAAAGAGAGCTGGGATAACATCGATATTTTCGGCTGGCTGGGCTATACCATGCAGATCAAGATCAACTTCCTCTGCAAGGATTCGATCCTCGCCGCTCCACTGGTCCTTGACCTGGCTTTATTTGCCGATCTGGCAAAGAGAGCTGGTCTCAGCGGGATCCAGGACTGGCTTTCCTTTTATTTCAAATCCCCGCAGACAGCCCCGGGCCTGCGGCCTGAACACGATATTTTCAAGCAGCTCATTACCCTGCAGAGCGCCCTTCGTAAAATGATGGGCGAAGAATCCCTGACCCCGGAAGGCGCGGATTATTTTGCAGAGGCATACACCGCCTGATGAACAGGTTGGCCCTGCTCATTTCCACCTGCCTTGGAATTGGATATACTCCAAAAGGCGGAGGGACCCTTGCTTCAGCCATATGCTGTCTGATCTGGTATATTTCCGGGTACGGCGGAAATATCCGGCCTTATGAGAGGTTGTTGGCAACTTTTTTGCTGCTGGTGGCCGGTATCTGGAGTTCGGGGAAGATGGAAGAAAGATGGGGTAAGGATAGTTACAGGATCGTCATCGATGAGGTGGCAGGCATGTGTATAACCCTGCTGTTTGTTCCCCTTAAATGGCAATATATAGCTGCGGGTCTGGTATTGTTCCGCTTTTTTGATATCGTGAAACCCCTGTATATCCGCCGGATGGAGGACCTGAAAGGGGGGTGGGGCGTTATGATGGACGATACGCTGGCAGGACTTTATTCCAACCTGATCCTGCAAGCTCTCATACAGCTAATGCCTTTGTGATATGTTCACCTTTACAAAAGCTCAGATTGCATCCTTGCTGGCTACGGGCGTCGATTTCCTCGTAACCCTGCTGCTGGTGAGGATATTGAAATTCACTTCCGTCATGCAGACGGCCGATATCTGGTATCTGTCCAGCGCGGTGGGGAATGTTTCAGGCGGGATCACCAATTTCCTGTTAGGCAGGTTCTGGGTCTTTCAGGCCCGCGAAGGGAAGTGGCATTTTCAGGCGGGCAAATACATCCTGGTCTGGGTGGGCAACCTGCTGCTGAATGTATCCGTACTCTTTTTGCTGACACATTATACAGGCATGAACTACCTGCTGGCAAAGATTGTTGTATCGATTGGAGTAGCCGTTTTCTACAATTATGTATTACAGAAAAGATTTGTATTTAAATAAAAAAGGATGATAAGGGAAGGATTTATACTAAAAGCCTGGTTTTTTTTGGTATTAGCACTGGCAGGAAGTTTTTACAGCTATTCACAGAATGGTCTTATCCGGGGTGTCGTCATGGATTCCGCAACAAAGACGCCGCTGGTCAATGCCAGCGTCTCCGTCAAAGGACAGAGTGGGGGAGCGCGCACCAATTCAGAAGGCAGGTTCAGCATCCCGGCAGGCAAACAGACAGCCGACCTGGTCGTTACCATCGTCGGTTATACTTCATTTACGCTGCACCTCGATTCCATTCCATCGGACCCGGTCATCATCGGGCTTGGCCGTAAGTTCAGCCAGCTGGTCGTGCATACCGTCAAAAATAAGAAAGTAAAATACCGGAACAAGGGCAATCCGGCCGTGGACCTGATCAAGAACGTGATCGATAACAAGCAGAAGAACAGGATGGAGGCATACTCGTTCGCCACCTATGAGAAATACGAAAAGCTCCAGGTCTCCGTCAATAAAATGGCCGATAACAAGATGGCCAAGAATAAGCTGCTCAAACCTTATCATTTCCTTGTGGAGAACGGTGATACCACCAAGCTGGAAGGCCGCGTGCTTTCTCCCGTTTATCTGGAAGAAACGCTCTCGAATGTATATTACCGGAAAGACCCCGAAAAGACAAAGACGAATGTCTACGGCCAACGCAAGGTGGACTTCGGGGAGTTCATCGACATGCAGGGGATCAGCATGTACCTCAACCGGCTTTATCAGGACTTCAATGTCTACGATAATAATATCTCCGTCTTCACGAACTTATTTCTGAGCCCAATCGCCGATATGGGTCCTACCTTTTATATGTATTTTATCGATGACACGGTGGTGGTCGACAGTCAGAAGCTGGTCAAGCTTTCTTTCCGTCCCAGAAATCCCAACGACCTCCTGTTCCGGGGCACGATGTGGATCACCCTCGATGGCAACTATGCGATCCAGAAACTGCGGCTGCTCGTGAGCAAGAGCATCAACTTTAATTTTGTCCGGGAGATGAAGATCGACCAGGACTTCGAAAGACAGCCGGATGGGAGGTACCTGCTGACAAAAAGCGACGTGCTCGGCGACTTCGGGATCAACAAGACGGGCACCGGTCTGTTCGGGGAGCGGGTCGTCTCCTTCAAAAATTTCAAGACCAATAAGCCGGTTGCCGACAGCATATTCCGCGGACCACCCACGGTCATACAGGACAGTGCAGGTGTTCATAACGACAGCTTCTGGGTCAATTACCGCCATGATACCCTCACGACGGCGGAATCGAAGGTCTATGCCAACGTCGACAGCCTCCGGAACATGAAATCCTTCCGCCGGCTCATGGACTGGGGCACGCTGCTGCTGGCCGGATACAAACAGGCCGGCATCTTTGAAATAGGCCCGGCCAGTACCTTCTACAGCTTCAACCCCGTGGAAGGTTTCCGTCTCCGTTTTGGCGGCAGGACCACCACTAAGCTCAGCACCCGTTATTATTCGGAGGCTTATGCTGCGTATGGGTTCAAGGACCAGAAATGGAAATATTTTCTCAGCGGGACCTATTCGCTGAACAATAAAAGCATCTACGGTTATCCTCAGCATTATGTCCGGGCCTCATATCAGAAGGATACCAAGATCCCCGGGCAGGAGCTGCAGTTCGTACAGGAGGATAATTTCCTGCTGTCATTCAAACGGGGCAACAACGATAAATGGCTCTATAACGACATCTTCCATCTGAACTACAAACGCGAGTTCGGGGACCATGTCTCCTATGAGGTCGGTCTGAAATACTGGCGGCAGACGCCCGCGGGCACCATCGCCTATGTCAAGAATCTGGATTCACTCCAGTCGATCACCACCGGCGAAGCCTCCGTCGAATTCCGCTGGGCGCCTCATGAGCAATTCTATATCGGCAAGCTGTACCGCGTTCCGATCGTCAATAAATATCCTATTTTCAGCATCCGCTATATAGCAGGTATAAAAGGATTGTTTGGCGGCGAGTACAACTACCATAATTTCTACGCCAATATTTTTAAAAGGATCTATGTCGGGCCGATCGGCTACACCGACGTTACCCTCGAAGGGGGATACCTTATCGGCAAAGTGCCGTTTGCGCTGGCGACGATCCATCATGCCAACCAGACCTATGCCTATCAGCTCAATTCCTATAACCTCATGAACTTCCTCGAATTTGTCAGCGACCATTATGTCGGGGCGGAAGTCGATCATTATTTCAACGGGTTCTTTTTTAACAAGATCCCCCTGCTGAAAAAACTGAAATGGAGAGAGGTCATCGAAGCGAAAGTATTATGGGGTGGGCTGAGGGCCGAGAATGACCCGTATAAGACCCCCGATCAGGTGAAATTCCCCCTGACGCACGGCGTTGACGAGACCTTTGCGCTCAGCGGCGCTACGCCTTATTTCGAGGCTGGATTCGCCATCGCCAATATTTTCAAGCTGGTAAGGATAGACTTCATAAAAAGATTCACTTATCTTAACCACCCGGAGATCCCGACATGGGGCATCCGGTTCAGGACAAAATTTGATTTTTAAACACCAGGGCCAAAATATTGTTAAAGGACGTAAATTGAGTAATGAGCACCCGCAAGCAGCTTCAATCTGGTATTTATAAGATCATAAACCCCGTGGTAAAATTGCTGATCAGGGCCGGTCTGACCCCCAACATGATCACCACGATCGGTCTCGTGCTGAATATCGGGGTATCCATCATTTTTATCGCAGGCGCGGAAGAAGGCAAAAGGGGCGATCTGTCCTTTGTCGGATGGGCCGGAGCCCTCATCCTCTTCGCCGGGCTTTTCGATATGCTGGATGGTCAGGTTGCGAGGCTGGGCAATATGAGCTCCCGTTTCGGCGCGCTCTATGATTCCGTGCTCGACCGCTACAGCGAGCTGATCCTTTTCCTCGGGATCTGTTATTACCTCGTGGCACATCATTATTTTCTGAGCTCTCTCTTTGCATTTATCGGTCTGATCGGCAGCATGATGGTGAGCTATACCAGGGCCAGGGCCGAAGGCCTGGGCATCGAATGCAAGGACGGACTGATGCAGCGGCCGGAAAGAGTGATCATCATCGGAGTTTCCGCACTGGCCTGCGGCATCTCCTCCAGATGGCTGGGCGGTAATTACAAGATCCAGTGGCCAGCTTCTCAATTCCCTATTTTCGAGACCATTTCGATCTTTACGATCCCCGTTACCATCATGGCATTCCTCGCCAACGGCACGGCCATCAAACGGCTGAGGGACGCCAAAAAATCCCTTGAAGAGCAGGACAGAAAAAAAAACTCCTTTCCCGGGGGCCCGCTGTTGCTCCTGATCCTGATCAGCACCGGACTCTCCGCCTCCCTGCACGCAAGCGCACAGACCTCCCATAATCCGGCCCCCGGTACGCAGTCCACCCATGCTCCGGTTTCTGCCAACGTCCAGCCC
>DATHHO010000224.1:0-4893 GCA_035317125.1 Puia sp. | reverse complement strand
CTTTCTCTATGCGGGGCTTGGCGCCGGCATGCTCTTTCTCTCGCTGAACCTGGTGCAGGCGCAGGGCTATGATCAGTTGCAGTCCGGTCTCACATTCTTGCCCTTCACCGTGCTGATGATCACGATAGCCCGGTATGCCGGCAGCCTTGCCGATAAATACGGCCCGAGGCTGTTGCTGATCCTTGGGCCGGCCGCCGCGGGTGCTGGCCTGCTGATCCTCTCCTTTGTAAAACAAACCAACGGCCCTTCGGATTACTGGACGACTTTCTTTCCCGGCGTCCTTGTGCTGGGTCTGGGGATGTCGTTTACGGTTGCACCCCTCACTACCACGGTGATGACTTCGGTAGCTGATCATTTTTCAGGGACGGCCTCCGGGGTTAACAATGCGGTGTCGCGCATATCGGGCGTGTTCGCCAATGCGATCCTCGGCGCGCTGGCCGTCCTGTTGTTCTGGGGTGCATTGGAAGCAAGGCTGAAAGACCTTCCGCTTGCGGCAAAAGAGAAACAGGCCGTAATGGCCGAGGCGGCCAACCTCGGTAATGCAAAGCCGCCGGCGGGTATCACCGCTGCCGGGAAGGCGATGGTCCAGAAAACTTTTCACGCTGGATTTATTGCCGTCTACGCCATGATCATGCGCATATCGGCTGGCCTTGGCTTTCTGGGCGCGTTGATGGCGTTCATTTTTATAAAGCACAAGCCGGCCCAGCCCGCTCCTATTTCCCCGCAGCCCAAAAAATAGCATTGCTGAAGATCTTTTTATATTGTTCGTCATCGAACAGATCGGGCGAATGCCCCATAAAAATATAAACATTCCTCGCCTTGACATGCTCGTTGGTCCAGATGACCGGATGGTCGCCCATCTTTACCATACCCTGCGGCGTATAGGACCCCTCATTGACGCGGGCGATCACATGCACATTGGGCCGCGGGCTTTTATTGTAGGTGTACCACTCTTCCTTCCGGATAAGGAAGGAGTCCGGCACTCCCCGCATGACGGGGTGTCTGCCATCTTCTACCATCACCTCGCCGTCGGCAAAATCCGGAATATAATTCTTCCATTCGATGCCGCCCATAAATCCTGAGAACCACTGCCACATCGGAAAGCCATCAAACTTACCCAGCAGGGTCGAATGATGAAAGCCGACCCATCCTCCCCTGCCCTCCTCAATATACTGTTCAAAGGCCGTCACCGCCTTGTCCTTCCAGCCATACGGCGGATAATCCAGTTGAAGGATAAGCTGATAATTTTTCAGGTATTGCCCGTCGATCGTGTCTGGCCGCTGAATATAATCGATCCTGAAATTGCTGTCCACCGCCAGCTGGTCCAGCCATACCCTCGCTCTTTTGGAATAGGCGAGATGATGGCCTCCGTTTTCGTAAAGCGCCAGCACGTTGAATCGCGGTGCGACCCTCTTCGCCTCCGTGCGAACCTTAAGGGACTCCTCTGCAGTTCCACGCTTCGCCGGTGTATCCTCCTTATAGATCCTCCCCATGAACCGGTCATCGAAAATTATTTTCTTCAGCTCCTCCGGATCGATGATGCCCTGCTTACGGTATACCACCGTTCCATCGGGGTCTACCAGCATGCTATACGGCAATCCGCCCTGCCATTTGGGATCGATGGCGGCCATCAACTTGTATTTATCCTCGCCGGTGTAGATATAATTTGGTGAAGAAGCCTGTTTGTTCTGGAGGAAGCGTAAAGCCTGCGTCCGATGGTCCGTCTCATCGGTGCTGATGCTCACCAGCTCAAACCCTCTGTCCCGGTACATCCGGTGGATCGTCACTAATTCCGGGAACTCCTCCACACAGGGTCCGCACCAGGTGGCCCACACATTGATGAGGCGGATCTTGCCGGAAGGATTGGTCAGCAGTCCGGTGACACCCGCTACATCGATCGTGTCCAGCCTGACGGGCTCCTTCGCCCAGGTGATCGCCGCCTTGTCGATCCAATCCCTTTTCTCCGCCCATTTTACCGAGCAGCCAAACACCGGGGTAACGGTCACCGCTATCTCCCGACCGCTGAGCAATGCGTCGATGGCATCGCGGGTATCTTCATGACCGGGCTTCTTCTTTGGATCCTCGCGGTCGTCGAAGCGACCATTGTATCGCAATTTCCGGTCCTTATCGAAGACAAATACATGCGGGGTCGACACCGGTCCATACGCCTTTGACGCCGTCTCCGTTTCTCCATCATAGAGATAAGGGAAATTGAAGCCGGCATTCTTTGCCCTGATCTTCATCTCGGCATACGAATCCCCCAGATCGCTGTAGCCCAGCTCGTCGAGACGCAGAGAAGCAGGGTCGTTGGGGTTGATCGCCACGACGCTTACGCCCTTCGCGGTATAGTCATTGGTCAACCTGATGACCCTGTCCTCATAAGCCTGCGAGGTCGGGCAATGGTTGCACATAAAAACAATGACCAGCACCCTTGCTTCGCGGAAGGAAGCCAGGGTGTAGGTCTTGCCGTCTACTCCGGGCAAATGGAAATCAGGGGCGGCAGCCCCGATGGGAAGCGTTTTGTGTTCTTCCGGGGGGATGGCATTACCCGCAACGGCTGCAACCGCATGCGCGCCTTTCACAGGATTCCCTGCAAACGCCGTCATGGAGGCTCCCAGCAGCAGGGCCAACTGCAAAGAAGTATAAAAAATGTAATTTTTCATGTCCCGAAAAGTTACCATTTTTTCTTTATTCCGCCCGCAGCGACTTCACCGGGTTGGCGAGCGCCGCCTTCATACCCTGATAGCTGATCGTGCCGACGGCAATGACGATAGCCAGGACACCCGCCAGGGCAAACATCCACCACGACAACTGAATACGATAGTCCATGAACATCAGCAGCTTTTGCATCGCCCATCCGGCCAGCGGGGCGGCGATCAGAAAAGCAATGAGTACGGGTTTCAGGAAGTCCTGAGACAGCGTAAGCCAGACACTCCCAACGCTTGCGCCCAGCACTTTCCGGATGCCGATCTCCTTGGCACGCCGCTCCGCAAGAAAAGTCGAAAGGGCGAAAAGGCCAAGACAGGAAATAAAGAGCGCCATACCGCCGAATAAGGTGGCCAGCTGTTCGATCCTCCCGATCTGTTCGAGTCTTTCCTGGTATTTCTCTCTGGTAAAATGATACTCGAATGGATAGTCGGGGTTGTTCTTCTTCACCAGCTCCCCGATCCGGGCGACGGTCCTTCGCCAGTTGTTGTCGTTCTGGATCCGTACAAAGACATGGTTCATATTCTTTTTGCCGAGCCAGATGGCCATCGGGCCTGTCGTACCTGAAGGATTATTGAATACGAAATCCTCCACCACCCCGATCACCGGACGCCCACCCACGATCTTTCCGATCACGGGCGCCTTGAGGCCCATTTTCCGGACGGCCGTCTGGTTGAGCAGACAGGCCGAGGTATCGCTGCCAAAGTCGGGGCTGTAATCCCGGCCTTCCGCCATTTTTAGTCCCGCCGTCTTTGCCCAGTCATACTGCACCCAGGTGATCGTCACCGCAAATTCCTGATCGGGTGTCTTCCCCGTCCAGTCCATGCCATTGATGCCGCCGCCGAAGCGTATCAGGTCGTCCGAACCGGCAGAGACCTGCTGCACGCCGGGCACCTGCGCCAGATCTGTTTTCAGCAGATCGAATTTATCGGACATATCGCCCCTCGCCGTAATATCGATAAGGTTTGCCTGATCATATCCCAGCGGGCGGTCCTGGATATGTTCTATCTGTTTATAGATGACGATCGTCCCGATCATCATAAAAATGGAGATCACGAACTGACAGCTCACCAATATCTTCCGCGGCATGGAGCCGCCTTTTTCGTTCAGCGCCCCTCCTTTCAATACCTTCACCGGCAGGAAGCGGCTCAGGAACAGCGCCGGGTAGCTGCCAGCCACCAATCCGGTGAACAGGCCGATGCCCAGCAGCCCCAGCCAGATCCGACCATTGGAAATGTCGAAGGAAATATTTTTTTCAAAGAAGCGGTTGAATGCCGGCAACGCAAGTCTTGCTGCCAGCACACCCAGCAGCAGGGCCAGAAAGGTCATCAGCAGCGCCTCGGTGAGGAACTGAAAGGCGATGAATTTACGCGATGCGCCCAGGGTCTTGCGCACCCCCACCTCACGGGCACGACGTGCCGACTGCGCCGTGGCCAGGTTCATAAAATTTATACAGGCGATCAGCAGCACGAAGCCCCCGATGACCGACAGCAGGATGACGATATAGATCATTCCGCCGTTGGGCTTGCCGTTGCTGAAATTCCCATAGAGCCTCAGATCGGCAAACGGATAGGCAAATAATTCTTCGGCTGGGTCATCCGTCCTGTCCCGGAAAAGTTTCTTCAGCTTCCCGTTGGTTACGGCGAGATTCGCGCCGGGCTGGAGCTGCACCCATGTCGATAAGCGATTGTTGTCCCATTTATTGATCCAGTCGCTGTTCTCCTGTTCAAGGATCCGGAAGGGAAGAACGATGTCAAACTGATTGCTGCTGTTTGCGGGTATATCCCGGATGACGGCCTGCACCTTTAAAGCATGCAAGCTATTGTGGACCAGTATTTTTCCGATCGGGTCGTCCTTGCCGAAGAGTTTTCTGGCCACCCGTTCCGTGACCACCACCGACCCCGCCTCCTTTAATGCAGCAGCAGGGTCGCCTTGCAAGGCCGGGAAGCTCATGATCCGGAAATAGTCCGGATCGGCATACACCGTCCTTTCATAAAAGAGATTATCGCCATATTTTATCAATTCCTCACCTTCGCCGCTGGTCCGGGCGGCATATTTTATCTCCGGTATTGCGCTGCGCAGGCTGGCGGCCAGGGGACCGGGTGTCGACCGGCTGGTGCTGACCCCACCTGTCTGGCGTTGATTGATCATCAGGGAATGGATATCCCGCAGATGAGCGTGGAATTT
>DATHHO010000223.1:0-5091 GCA_035317125.1 Puia sp. | reverse complement strand
AGCCGGATGGATGGCCAGGTAACGTTGGGTGGAATTCAATATAAATATGTAGAGCGCCGGATATTCAATGATACGCTTGAATTTTTATGTATCCCGGATTATGCCGGCATGAAACTACAGCTCGCCGGGAATGATTTTTGTAAAAAGACCGGCACACATACCGGCAACTCCAAAATATTCTCGGTTGATTGTCATATCGTTGTCGACTCCTTTATGTCCATGGAGCATTATACAGTCCTTGCTCAGCCCTCATCACGTTACGTTATGCCCATCCTCTCTTCCTGGGCCTCCGATTCCGGACAACCGCCGGAGCACATCTCCTGACCATTTCCTTTCTCTGTCCTGAAATCTTTTTCGCGGGGTAATTCCCTGCATATACCTGCCATCAAATTGCATTCGATATGCCATATATAAAGCTGGAAGACCACTTGCCTGGAATAACGGGCTTGCTGGAATACCGCCGTGATACGGCGGCGCCGATCCGTGAACTTACTCAAACGTTGTTGCGTGGGCCCTCCACCCTGACGGAAGGCGAACGTGAACTGATCGCAACGGTCGTATCCAATCGTAATCAATGCCGGTTCTGCACGGCGGCACATACGGCTGCCGCCAATGTATTATTGGGCGAAACAGCAACCTCGGAAAGCGTGAAGGAGGATATTTCCACCGCGCCGGTGAGCAGCAAGATGAAGGCGCTTCTGGAGATCGCGTCACAGGTTCAGTCGGGCGGAAAACAGGTAACAGAAGGATCCATCAGGAAGGCGAAGGAAGAAGGGGCCACCGATATCGAGATCCACGATACGGTGCTTATCGCGGCCCTGTTCTGTCTGTACAACCGGTATGTGGACGGACTTGCTACGGTGGTGCCCGGTCAGCCGGAATTTTATATCAGCCTTGGTGAAAGGCTGAAACAACATGGTTACAATCGCTTGCCGCAGGGCTATGATCATTTAAAAAAATAACAATGAACAAACAAACAGAGCGGGTCGGAGGGTATCACTGGATCTTGTTCGCGATATGTTTTTTTGGTACTGCGTTCGGCGGTACGGTGTCGACGCTGGTGTCCGTCTATCTGCCCGTAGCCGTGAAAGATCTGCTGGGCAATAAAAGCGCGGAGGACCTGAACACGATCAGCGCTTATATCAATTCGATCTTTGTTTTTGGCGGAGCGCTGGGCGGTTTCACCTGGGGCATCATCGGCGATAAGGCGGGCCGGAAAAAAGCAGTGATCCTGTCCATTGCGTGTTATGCTTTGTTCACGATATTCACGGGCTATGCGCCGAGCTGGCCCGGCGTCGTCCTTTGCCGGTTTATCGCCGGATTTGGAATGGGGGGCGTGCTGGTGACGACTACGACCATCATGATCGAGGAATGGCCTCCATCGACCAGGGCGATTTTTATGGGCTTTCTTTCTATTTCCATTCCGATCGGTATTGTTTCCGCCGGGGCTATCAATTATTTTGTTTCCTACTGGCGGCAGGGGTTTTTGATCGGGGTGATCCCGCTGGCCATCTCCATCGTTTCGGTGTGGCTGCTGAAGGAATCCCAGACCTGGGAGAAAAGCCGCGAAAAAATAGAGAAGAAGGAGGAGCTGGCCGTTACCATTTTTTCACCACAATACCGCTATCATCTGCTGATCGGCTCTCTCATTTTCGGGGCCATGCTGATCGGTCTTTGGGCGATCTTTTCCTGGGTACCGACATGGGTGCAGAGCATTACGAACGCTGCGGATGCACAAAAGGAAAGAAGCATAAGCATGATGATCTTCGGGATGGGAGGGTTGACGGGGGGCTTTCTGTCCGGCTGGCTGCTGAATGCCATCGGCTCGCGGAAATCCATGCTGCTGTGCTATTCGGCCTGCGCCTTGTGCTCGCTGTTGCTGTTCAGGACGAATTCCGTGTTTACGCCGGTGATCTATCCCGAACTGAGCGGGCTTGCCTTATTTTTCGGCGCCAGCCAGGGAGTGCTGTCCGTCTACATCCCGCAATTATTTCCAACTGCGATCCGCGCAACGGCGACGGGTTTTTGTTTTAATACCGGCAGGGTATTTACCGCGACGGCTGTGTTGTTCGTAGGCGTGCTGGAAACCTGGCTTGGAGGCTATGGCAATGCGTTATTCATTTTCTCCCTCGTGTTCCTGATCGGGCTGACTGTCACCTTTTTTTCCAGAGGGGCTGCCGAGATCAGCCCGGATAACGCGTAGATCTTTTAAACCAATACAGATGGCATATATACAAGTACCGGAAGGAGTTCCAGGGATAAGAAGTCTGGTCATGTTCAGGCCGGAGACAGGGCAACATTTATATGAACTGGCGCAGGTGTTGTTAAGGGGTGAATCGCCTCTGACGGAGGCCGAAAGGGAGCTGATCGCCGCCTACACCTCATCGCGTAATAATTGTATGTTCTGTATGAACAGCCATGCCGCAGCCGCGCGCTGTCTGTATGGAGAAGAGGGGCATGTTGTCGATGCGGTATTGGAAAATAAGGACCGGGCGCCCATCTCCGAAAAACTGAAGGCCTTGCTGAATATAGCGGGAAAGGTCCAGGTGTCAGGCACGGAGGTAACGGGGGAAGATATTGCTGCGGCGAGAAAGGAAGGCGCCGGAGACCGGGAGATCCACGATACCGTCCTGATCGCGGCGACCTTCTCCCTATTCAACCGTTATGTCGATGGGTTGGCGAGCTGGACACCCACCGATCCGGAAACCTATGCCGAAATGGGCAAGCGCATGGCCGGGAAAGGGTATGTGTTGCCGTCGGCGGGGAAATAAGTTTATTACATCTGGGGAATGAATTTTTATTATTTAAAAAAACTTTTATGGCACATATCGATTTAGGCAATGATCTGCCGGGTATCCGGGGGCCGATGGCTTATCGTCCGGAGACGGCAAAACCGCTGAATGAGCTGGCGGAAGTTTTGTTACGCGATGACGATAACAGTTTGTCACGGGGCGAGCGGGAGCTGATCGGAGCGTATGTCTCTTCGCTGAACGATTGTTTCTTTTGTCAGAACGTGCATGGTAGTCTGGCGCAGCATTATCTGCAATGCGATATGCCGTTCATCGATGCGGTGAAGAAAGATCCGGCCGCAACAGCCATCTCCGAAAAAATGAAGGCGCTGCTGAGCATAGCGGCCAGTGTGCAGAAAGGCGGCAAATTCGTCACACCCGATCAGATCGGAAGGGCGGAGGCCCTTGGCGCAACGGCGCGTGAGATCCACGATACGGTGCTTATCGCCGCCGCTTTCTGCATGTACAACCGGTATGTCGACGGCCTCGCCACCTGGGCGCCGGAAGACCAGCAATTTTATGTGAACCGGGCGCCCGTAAGGGCGGCAGAGGGATATATAGATTACGATCTGCATAAATGACGGGGCATGCCCGATGGCCATGCGCCGGGCGGAAGCAATGATTTTTTCATTTATAAATATGCTGTTTTATGCCTTACATAGAAGTGAACAACGATTTTCCCGGTATCCGCGGCCTGATGGCCTTTCGTCCTGAAACGGCCGGACCGCTGGGCGAACTGGCGAATATCCTTTTGCGTGATACCGATGGATTGAGCCCCGCCGACCGGGAGCTGATCGCCACGCATGTCTCGTATCTGAATGATTGTTTTTATTGCCATAACTCCCATGGAGAAATAGCCTGTTATTATCTGGATGGGGATCGTGATCTCGTAGATCAGGTGCGTAAAGATTATCAGAACGCGCCCATATCCGATAAGCTGAAGGCGCTGCTGGCCATTGCCGGTAAAGTACAAAAGAGCGGCAGGTCGGTGCAACCCGAAGACGTGGAAAGAGCGAGACAGCAAGGCGCTACGGATAAAGACATCCACGATACCGTGCTGATCGCGGCGGCTTTTTGCCTGTTCAACCGCTATGTCGATGGTCTGGGTGCTACAACGCCGACGGACCTGAGCAGCTATCCACCCCGGGCCTGGCAGATCGCCGAAAAGGGGTATGGCAATCATATTTTTTCAAACCCTCAACCGGTATAAAGAAACTGATTAATTCATCTTTTTTAAATTCAAAACTTAACATGAGAAATGTATTCCGCCTGCTGGCCGGACTGGCATGTCTGATCGTCCTGCCCGAGCTGGTATTTTCCCAAACCAAAACAATCACCGGTAAGATCACCGACGCCTCCGGCAGCCCTATTACCGGCGCGAGCATTATCATCCGTCAGACCAATCAGGGGACGGTAAGCGATGCGGAAGGCAAATTCAGGCTGGTCGGCGCGGCGAACGCGACCCTGTTGGTCAGCTCTGCCGGATTCAGAACACAGACGCTGAAAACAACCGAAGGCACGACCGATGTGCAGATAAAAATGGAAGAAGATATCACCCGATTGGATGAAGTGGTGGTGACGGGGCTCGCCACTACCGTCAAAAGAAAAAACCTCGCCAATGCAGTAGCTACGATCTCTTCGAAGGAGCTGAGTGGAGTAGCTCCAGGACAAACATTCGACGCAGCGCTGGAAGGAAAGATCTCCGGCGCCTATATCAATGCCAATTCGGGCGCCCCCGGTGGGGGCATCTCCGTGAAATTGCGGGGAGTTACTTCTGTATATGGCAATACCCAGCCCTTATATGTCGTCGATGGCGTCTATGTCGACAACTCGTCCACCTCTGCCGGCCTGAATGCGATCACCGGAGCGCAGTCGGGTGGTATGCCTACTTCCAGTCAGGATAACCCATCCAGCCGGATCGCCGATCTGCGGGCGGAAGATATCGAGAACATCGAAATATTAAAAGGCGCTTCGGCCGCTGCCATTTACGGTTCCAAGGCGGCTGCTGGAGTCATCATCATTACGACTAAAAAGGGAAAGGAAGGGCGGACAAAAATTTCCGCATCTCAGGATCTGGGATTTATAAAAGTCCGCAAGCTTTTGGGCGTGCGTCAATTTACCGCGGACCGTGCGGCCAGTCTGTCCAGCGACCCTGGCACCAGCGCGAGTTATCGGCAGCAATTCCTCGATGCGCAGGCCGCAGGACACCTGTATGATTATGAAAAGGAAATGTTCGGGAACACGGGTTTTGCCCGCAACACCGTCCTCAGCCTTAGCGGAGGCACCGCGAATACCGGTATTT
>DATHHO010000222.1:0-37738 GCA_035317125.1 Puia sp. | reverse complement strand
ACCGGGGGAAATAGACATATACATCGTTGTCCGTATGTCCATTGGGCAGATGGAAAAGCCGGATATCTTCCCCGTTGAAGGGAATGGTCATCCTGTCGCTGAACACCAGATGCGGGAAAGCATCGGGTGTGGCCCAGCCAGGCTTGGTCTCGAATCTTTTCAAAAGGTTCTCCTGCGCGATGATGACTGCCGAATGGGACAGCACCACATTTCCCTGGATATGATCCGCATGGAAATGCGTATCGATGACGAAGCGGACCGCGGCCGTCGATTTTGCCTTCAGGACTTCCAACACCAGCGGTGTGGTGGTCTTGTACATGTCATCGACTAAAAGGATGCCGTCGGGGCCGATGGAGGCCGCCACGTTGCCACCGCCAAATCCATTCTCACAATCCAGCATAAAGACGGTTCCGCCGGCAAGGGTAGCACGAACCCTTAATTTGGTCGAATCGGCGCCTTGCGAACAGCAGTGCAGGGTGAACAACAGACAGATCAGGCTGCAGAGAAAGATCGCGGCAGCTGCATAGAGGTACTCTTTCTTCATGTGTTTTTTTTTCTGGATAAAGCGGTTGTCCGGGCCGTGGCTTCAGCCCTTTTCCTGAGCACAATGATAAATATGCCGTCGTAAAGTTGGGTACGATCAAATTAAAAACCCCCGTAATTGGGGGAGGGAAAAAAGAAAAATCCCCCGGTCCGGGGGATGCTGTTCAGACTGCGGCCTTTGCGTCTGCGCAGCCCGCGTTGAATGGGTCAGATGAACTTATTTTCTTTCGCAGCCCTGATGGCGTCTGCCTTTGAATTTACATTCAGCTTGGCGTAGATATTCTTGATATGCGACTTTACGGTCTCCGCGTCGATGAACAATTCGCTGGCGACCCGTGTGCCGCTTTTCCCGTTGGCGATATGTTCCAGTATTTCCGTTTCACGCCTGGACAGCGGGGAGTTCTTATTCTTGCAGAACGAACTGATCACCAGTCTGGCGACGTTGGGGCTCATCGGCCCGCCCCCTTTTATCACCTCTTTTATGGCCTCGATCGTTTTTTGCGTAGGGGAATTTTTGGTAAGGTATCCCGAGGCGCCCAGCGAAAGGGCCCTGAAGATCATATCCGGGTCTTCGTAAACGGTCAGCATGATAATATACGAATGCGGGCTTTTTTGTTTGAGCTCGTCGATGGCGTCGATGCCGCTCATTCCGGTCAGCGAGATGTCGAGAAGGATCACATCCGCCGCATCCTGCCCGATATGCTTGCATGCGGCTTCCGCAGACGAATAGCTGCTGACGACCCTGAACTCCTTCTGGTTGTTGAGGAGGTAGGTATATCCGTTGCGGATGGTCTCATCGTCTTCGATCAGGACGATCCTCGTTATTGCCGACCCTGCCGGATTTTCTGGCTGCAAATATTTTTTCATAGACTTAGTTTTATATTCCGGTCCAGGCCGTTACGGCTCCGGCCCGAGGCAAGGTAAAAAGAAGCACCACGCTGGTGCCTTTCCCGTTCTCCGACTGCAGCTCCAGGTCTGCGCCGAGGTAGCCTGCCCGCTGTCTTATATTGATGAGACCGTTACCGCTGCTGCTGACCCGTTTGTTCATACCCCTTCCATTATCCGTTATCGTCAGTTTCACCGTATTGAGCCCGATAAGCCCGGCTTCTGTCCCTACCCTGGTGCATTGGGAATGTTTGAGGATATTGGTAAACACTTCCTTGCAGATCATGATGATGTTACGCGCATAATCCATCGGCAGGAAGAAGTGCCTGAATTCCTCGTTGACCCCGGCGGCCTCGAATTCAATATCGGTATCGATGAACAGGTCTACACCGAGATGGTTGATATGGTTCAGCAAAAAATGCAGGTTGTCATTGTCGGGGTTTAACGACCAGATGATATCCTTGGTCCCCTGATGAAGCCATGCGACATTCTCCTGGATCTTCTGCGCGAGGCCCTGTGCCTCTTCGTTCGCCGGGAGCTTCGATTTCAGGATATCGCTCAGCACGGTGATCCTGGCCAGCTTATTCCCCATCTCATCGTGAAAGTCCGCGGCGGTCTTTTTCCGGATCTTCCGTTGCTCTTCCGCGCGGAGGGCTTCGATCAGCCTCTTTTGTTTGTCCCGGTTGCTCTTCCGTACGTTATAAACAAGCAGCACCGTACCCGAGGCGGCAAGGATCAGCAGTATTTTAAACAAGGCCGTCTGATAGAAGGCAGGCTCTATCGACACCGGGTATAAAAGGGTATCGCCCAGTTGCCTGCCTCCTTCGTCGGTGGCTTTTACAGTAAGGACGTATTTGCCGGGGGGCAGAGAAGGGTAGACCACAAAATCCGTGCGGTCGGGGACGGAGAAATTATTTTCCAGCCCCTGAAGATAGTAGCTGTAGCGGATATTGTTGTAGGAGTAGCTGATCGCGCGGAATCCGAAAGTGATATGATTTTTATCCGAAGGCAGCACGAGGGCAGCAGGAGGACTGACGAGGGTCGAGTCCCAGATCTTTACGGATCTCAGCGTGAGCTTTGGCGGGATAAGATTGGGCTGGTCCTCTTCCTGGTGATAGCAGTAGAGTCCCCTCGCCGTGCCGAACCACATCGTCTTGTCCGGTAATTCCGCGATGGCGCCCGAGTTGCACTCCATGCCCTTGAAGCCCTGTTCCCGGGCATAGTTACGGACGGTCAGGGTGTTGAAGTCATCAGCCGATACCAGACGGCTTACGCCCTTGCCTGTCCCGGCCCAGAGCTGGTCCTTGCTGTCGAGCATCAGCGAGTAAATGATATTGGTGGCAAGCCCGCTGGATAGGCTGACCTGGGAAAAACGGCCGGTTGTCTTGTCCCAGATAAAGATGCCGCCTCCGACCGTCCCTATAAAGACCTTATTCTTTCTTTTTTCAAAGCCGGTGATCGTTGTTTTCCGGAGATCGGGGGGGACGGTGAGAACTTGTTTTATGGTGTCTTTCAGCAAGACAAGGCTTTGCTGGATCACGAGGATGGAATCCTTGCCTACCGGGATCAGGCCCATAAAGGGATCTCTGGGCCCAAAATTTTTAAAAGCCCCTCCCTTTTCAGATACCAGCAACCCATCATAGGTGCTGATGATGATCCGGTCGCCATCCTCGGCTATCCCTGTTATGAAGCCTTTGTTCAGGGGGATGGCCAGCAGAATCCCTCTTTCGTATTTCCACAGACTGCCGGCATAGGTGCTGATCCAGATGGCGCCGTGGGAATCGGAGAATGCGCAGAAGATCTCATACTCTTTCAGCGCTGTATTCTTAAATGGATAATTCTTTTTGCCATCCTTATAGATACAGAAATCGGCGCCGGTATTGCCAAACAAAAGATTACCCTGCCGGTCGCTCTTGACGATCTGAACTTTCCTGACCGCGTTGTTTCCGCCGTTGTCGAAAGAAGTAAAAATGCCGCCGCCATATTTCAGCAACCCATCGCCATCCGTTCCCAGCCAGATGTTGTCTTCCGCGTCGGTAAGGATATCGGTGACCCTGTAGTTGGAAAACCCATTGGTATAATCAAAATGCATAAAAGACTTGTCGGGCCTGACCTTATAGGCGCCGTCATTACTCCCCAGCCAGAAATTACCCGATCTGTCCCTGGTCAGACAGCTCAGCATGACGTGCGGGTCTTTCAGGGTAAAATAGGTTTGCATTTCGGGGACGGAAGGGCGTTTTACCAGCAGTTCACGCTGGGTCAGTACCCAGACATTTTCGGAACTGTCGATATAGATATTGTGGATCATCGATGAGGAATCGGGTAGCTTCAGGGTTACGAAGGGCAGCCAGGTCCCCGAATGATATTTATACAGGGTCTTGTACATCGCCATGACATAAAAGTTCTTGTTCCTTCCTTTGAACAGAGAGAAAAATGTCGGCTTCGGAAAGCCTGCCGTTCTTACAAATTTATTATTCTGAAAGGAATAAAGCATGCCATTGATCTGGCACCAGAGGATATTATCATCGGTGACGGTCAGCCTTGCCCTGCTGCTCTTTACGTTTTCCGGCAATGGCCAGGTATGGATCTTATTTCCCTCTATCAGATTGAGGTTGGAACTGGAGATCGCCCATGCCCGCTGCTGGTGATCGAGCACAAACTGAATGATATAATTTGCCGCGAGGCCTTCGGAGATGGTATAGTTGCTAAATGTTTTTCCATCAAATCTGGAGATACCGCCGAGGGTCGACATCCAGAGCTGTCTGTCATCCGCTTGTAAAAGTTGATATACCTGCGACTGGGGGAGGCCTTCGTCCGTATTATAGGAAATGAAATTATACCACTGGGAAGATGCGGTGGAGCAGATTACCGTGCAGACAAGAAGAGATATGATAATCTTTCGTAAATGCATTAAGATTAGTTATGCTGTAAAAATAACCTTTCCCCGCTTCAGGAAGGAACGATGATGGCTGGCTTGCCGATTTTCCCCCAATTTGGGGGATCGGGGCGCTCAACCGGACAGTCGTTGTACCGGAACCGACATTTTTCCTTTATCAACCGGGCTGGACCTTTAACCTGATGTACCGGCTGACGCCAAACATGAGGTATTTTTTGTTTCAGCGGTGACAGCCATTGCGATCACCATCTTTACGATAAATTTTTCAGGCCATTAAAACGGCATTAAAGAGTCCGTGACTTGCTTAAGAACGGAATAATATCTATATTGTCGCAAATCTAATCCATGAAAATCGTAAACCTATTCCTTTTTGGAAGTATGTCAGTACTATTATTCTCCTGTTCAAAGAAAGACAAAGGTACCCCTCCCAAGCCCGTCCCAGTTTGCCAGATGGCTACAGTTTCTGAGACTTACAGCAACACGAGCTCGCAGGTCGGATTCGCCTTGACCTATGGCAGTGATGATAAGCTTTCCAAAGTGATTGCAAGTACAGACGGAATAACCAGTCTTACAAAGACCTATACCTACAGTGGTAAGAAAATTTATATCGCTACGGATGTAGGAGCTAATTCTTCAACGGATACGGTGACCCTGAATGATGCCGGAATGGTTGCGCTGGATAAATTAACAACCAATATCTCTGTTTTTATAACAACATATTCCTATAATTCAAATGGAGAATTGCAATCCGTCGTAACCCAGCAGGATAATTATCCCCCATCTACTACCGTCTATACCTTTTTGAATGGGGACGCCGTTAAGCTGGTCACAGGTACGGATACCGACGTGCTTGGATACGATCTCAACAAATTGTCGGTATTGGGCGACCTGAACGATTTTCATCAGCTATATTATCTTGGGGCATTTTATCTGAAGAATAAGCATCTTGTAACCTCGTCAAAGGATGATCCGAATAGTGTTACCTACAGTTATACGTATGACTCCGACGGAAAGATAACTTCTGTCATTTATGTCAATGGGTCAATAACCACCACGAGAACCTACACGTATACGTGTAAATAGAGACCCACCCCGTCAATCTTTCTTCGCCTGGATGTCGAGGTTGAGATCGGTCTCTATTTTTGCGCTGGGACTTCCGATGTGCCGGTTGCGTTTATCCGAGAAGTACGGGTTCCCTTTCTCGTCTTTGTACATGGTGAATTCATTATTTATCAGCAGATTGCCACGCAATGTCCTTTCTGCCGAGTGGATAGGAAAATCCATTTTCTTGATATAGGGCAGCAGGTCGCCACCTATCAATAGAAAGATAAAGGTGTTCTTTACCAGTGGCGTAAAATCCCAGAGGGCCGAGTTGATGGTGATCTTTATTTTATCATTATCCGGATCGTACTCCGCATCGACAGGGATATAGAAGCTGGCGGGCGTTACGAGCGTCCTTGCAGCCGCTCCGAATCCCAGCTTGTCGGCCTGGCTCGATACGAATGGGAAAGTAGCCGGTTTCAACACTTTTAATTCCACCACTTCTATTTTCCCTTTGCTGCCTTCATTAAAACTTTCTTCTATGGCCACATTCTGAAAGAACGTGAAATTGGTGGCATTGCCTTCGATGCTGCCTTTCATTTTTATGATACCCGATTCTGCGCCCTTTTTCGGGTAGCGCAAGGATAACGACCCCTTCATTTTAACCCCATACTTCCACCAGGTGAGTCCATCCGAATTCCGGAAATTGATCGTATAATCATGCTGGATATCACCCGAAAAGGTACCACAATAGATTTTCAGCAATACGCTGGAGGCAAACTGGAGCAGATCGCCTGCCAGACCGGCCTGGCCCATTTTCGTAAGCATCGATTCGGCATCGATCTTTGAAGTCGCATACATCTTGGTCGCTTCCTGCAAGGCAAAATCGGACTGGTTGCCTCCGGCGGCTTTGTTGGCGTCACCGGCCAATTTTGGCACCACCTTGTCGAGCGCAATATTCTTCAGGATCCCGCCGATATTCAGGGTGGCGACATTGGTAATAGTCGAAAAAGCCGCGCAGGCTTCATTGATCATCACCAGATATTCACAGATGGTATTGTCGAAGGGTTCATGTTTGCTCAGCCGGTTGAAACTCTGCATCTCACGGGCGTGGGTGGCGAGGGTATTGTTCAGATCGGGGAGGTACCGGGTGAAGGTTGCGGGTTGTCTGATCCCTTTTTTTACGAGGTCGGATGTCGCCTTGCCTGCCTTGTTCAGGTCGGTAAAGAGTTTTATCAGATCGTCGACCTTTGACCGGACGTCGTTCAGCTTCTTCTCGAGTTCCGCCTTATCCTTTGCGCTGACACTGCCCTCTGTCCGTTCCACCTGATCCTTCAGGTTATCATAGGCCTTGTTCGTCTCTTCGATATTGTCCGTGCCCCAGGTCTCCATGCCATTCAGGCCTTCGACGGTAAAGGGTTCGGTCTTCTCCGCTTTTTTGTCGCTGCTCTTTACCGTTACGGTATATTCACCGGTGTTGTCGGTCGCTACCCAATCCATCGTGTATGCGCCTTCGGCATTCAGTGTCACCGTTTTTACTTCGTGGGTGGAGGGCCCGGTGACCGTGATCTCTACACTGGTGAATTGTTTTTGTTTGACGCTCTCCCCGCTGAACCGCAACGATGTGCCAGGGAAAACAGCATGCATGGAGAGGCTGAGCGTGATGAAGCCGTCTTTGGCTACCAGATCGTCCGCGCCTTCATCCTTTGTGCCGGCTGGCGGGGTGGCGGGGGATCTTTTATTGTCTTTCTTTTTTTGACCCGGCTGGGCGGACTGAGTGGACTGAGGGGATTGGCCGGGCCGGTAGAGTGAGGTCGGCTGGCCCGGTTGGCTGGCCTGCGCGGACTGAGCGGCAACGACAGGAGTTCCGGGTTCATTGCCATGCTTGTTGATCTTTATCTTCCTGGGGAGGTCGAGGGCTTTATCGAGACCTTCATCGATCTTCTGTCCGGCTTTTCGTCTTACCCTGTATTCCACTTCATCCTTTGCCTTATTGCCAAGGTCCTTGAGGAACTGCGCGTCGCAGGAAGACCGGACAAACAATAAAAAGAGTAAAACGAGGATGGGTCTCATATGGTCAGTTTTAGCGATGATCGATGATCACACTAAGCTAGACCCCTTTCCTGCATCATGCAGGCCTGATTAGCCGAACGACCCGATAAATCGATGAACAACAGCAGTCCGCCCTATATCAATCCCTGGCTACCATTTTCCGCAGCGTATTCAGATTGGCTACCGCATCACCGATCGTATTATTGAAATAGGCATAGACATCTTTTCCCTGCCCAAGCCAGTGGGCGATATCTTTTGCCTGCTGCTGGAGGAAACTAATCGGATAGCTCCCTTTATAATCGCCTTCCTGTCCATGGTATCGTAAATAGATAAAATGCGCTTTTTTGTTGAGCGTCCTGGTAGCCGAGGAGGGCATGTCCTGCAAAACGACACTTGCCTGATAGTTGTCGAGCAGTTCATAGATCCCAGGGCGGTACCAGGAAGGATGACGGAATTCAACGGCAATTTTCCAGTGAACTCCGGCATCGGTCTCCGCTGTATCTGCTGTCGCCGGAGCAAAAAGCGGCGCCTGCACGCTGCCGTCTCCATCGGGCATGGATACGCGGTGTAGCATTCCTTCCAGCGCATCGGCATGACTGTCGGTGATGGAAGGGGGCAACTGAATGAGCAGACATCCTTTCTTTTGGCCGATATTATCTGCGGCCTTCATGAATTTGTCGATATCCTCCATGCGAAACTCAAATCCTCTGGCGTGGGTGATATCCCGCCCAAGTTTAACCGTAAACTGGAATGCATTTCCCACTTCGGACGCCCATTTCGCAAAGGTGGCGGGCATCGGCATTTTGTAGAAGCTGCTGTTGATCTCGATGCTGTTAAAAAGGGAAGAATAATAAGAAAGACGGGTTTGTTTGCGGAATTCTTTTGGGAAAGCGGATTTATTCGGCTCGGCAAGCACCAGTCCGCTCGTGCCCGCCCTGAAAACTCCTTTGTTGATCTTAGCCATGGCCGCTGAGTTAGTAAACGCTGCGGGTATGCCATGCAAAACTCAGGCCGGAAGGCTTTCGATATTATCGTCATCGGTCATTTCTGACGGGCAAGGGAGATCCGGAAGAACCCCTCGGTCACGTCCACCGTCTTGTTTGAGCCTTGTGTGGTGTTCCCGGTAAAATAGAATTTCCCCTCGGCCCAGTTGTCATCCACTTTGGTGATCTCCATCTCGCCAGTTCTGCCGCCATACATGCCGATATCGTCGTTGACGGAGAGGTCGACGGCGTTATTTTCTCCGAATTTTATCTTTTTTCCCACATACATGTCCCTGCGGTCATAAGGCAGGCCGATATACTCGGTTTTATAATATCCGATGATCCGGCCGGATGCATCTGGCGGCATCATGGAGGCGGCGGCCCATTTCTCGCCTTTTATTCTGGCTTTCATGGTCCAACTGCCTTCCGAGGTAGGGATGGTGCCGGGCATAATCGTACTGTTGATCTGTTCAGCCAGCTTTTTGGCTTCTGATTGTTGACTGTTGCAGGAGACAAAAGCAAGAAGACTTGCGCAGATAAATAAATATTTCATAATAAATCGTTTTGGATTGAGTGGACAGTTGAATAAATCACTTGCCGGAAAGCGAGATGCGGAAGAAGCCATTGGTCACTTCCACGGTCTTACCCGAATTTCGGTTTACGGCGGTAAAATAAAATTTCCCTTCGGCCCATTTATCATTCACTTTGGTGACTTCCATTTCACCTTTCCTGCCGATATAGGTGCCGATGCCGTCTTCGATAAACATGTCAGCGACATGTCCTTCCTCGAAGGTGATTTTTTTGCCTGTCACCATATCCCTGCGATCATAGGGAAATCCGATGTAGGCGTCTTTATAATAGCCAACTATCCTGCTGGTTTCCTCGGGTGGGTACAAGGACGTGGCCGCCCAATCCTTCCCGTTTACCTTGGCGGTCATCGTCCAGCCACCTTCCGTGGTAGGGAAAGTTCCGGGTCTGAGGGCTGTCTGGACGGCTTGAATCTGCTCCGCCAGTTTTTTGCCATCGGATTGCTGGCTATTGCAGGAAGTAAATGCGAGAAGGCCGGCGCAAATAAAAAGATATTTCATGGTTAGTCCGTTTTGCGTAATGATGAATGTTTATAGCCAAATCTAACCCTATTTGACCCGGCCTGCCGCGCCGATAGCTGAACGACGGTTTAAATCGATGAATGTCACGTCTTAGATTACCCTGATCCATTTTTTTATTGAACGGCAACCATTTTGTACACTTTGCCTGTAGTACCCTGTGGCCCCTCCTGGTCGCTGGTGAGCAAGTACATTTCGCCGCTCTGATCCTGTCCGAAGCTTTTGAGATAGGTCCCCAGATCCGTAGGATGACCGCTCAGTGGTAGCGGGCTGTTCGACCATGTACCGCTGGCTGCGGTATTCGCGGAAAATAATACACCGGTGGCCTTCCCATCCCGTGACAGCATCCCGAAGATGTATTTGCCCTCCAAAGAGGCGAGCGCCTTGCCCCTGTAGACAAAACCGCCGATAATCGCGATCCCGACTCCGCCTCCTTTTGGATTAGCGGAATTGACCAGCTCGATAACGGGATCGATCAGGGGTTTGCCGGCAGAGTCCACCATGGGGCAACTGGCGCGTTCCACCGTATCGTTGTCGGTGTTGAAACAATGTGTTCCCTCTTTTACATTCCAGCCATAATTCCCTCCCTTGGTGATCAGGTCTATTTCTTCATACAGAGACTGTCCTTCATCGCCGACTATTAACTGATTGGTCCCGGCCATGTCAAAGGAAAACCGGAAAGGATTTCTGAAACCATAGGCATAGATCTCCGGCCTTGCTGTTGTACCCACAAATGGATTATCACCGGGTATATTATACGGGCTTCCCCCGTTGACATCTATCCGGAGTATGTTACCCATGAGGTTGGCATATATGTCCTGTCCGTTGCCGCCGATATTCGCGGCATACCAGTCGGGAACATGTCCGTTACCGACATCATCCTTGTTGCCGCCATCGCCAATCGAAATATACAGGAACCCATCCGCGCCAAAGGCCAGCGTGCCTCCATTATGATTAAGATAAGGATGATCGGCCTCCAGAAGAACTCTTTCGGAGCCCAGATCTGCCTGATTCGGATCGGCTGTGGAAACTTTGAATTCGGAAATACGGGTGAGGTTGTTCCAGGTCGCTCCTGTGGCGCCGGGTTGCGGCATACCGGCACGGGGTGGGGCCGTATAGAACAGGTAAAGTTTACCATTCGTTTTGAACTGCGGATGAAAGGCTATGCCGAGAAGACCACGTTCATCGTATGCCGGAGACAGGGTGACCATCTTGCTGGTCAGGTCTATGAAGGGAGTGGTTAATTTTTTTCCATCCGACCCGATGATCCAGATCTTTCCGGTCTCGTCCACTACAAATAATCTTTTTGTTCCATCCGGTGGTTCTGCGAGCGCAACGGGAGAAACTAAACCATCGGTGACAAGTTGCAATCCCGGTGTGCTGTTCACAGGTGGATTTGGGTTGCTGTCTTTTTTGCAGCCCATAATAATGGCCAACCCGAGAACTAAGAACGCGAATAATATTTTCTTGCTGATTCCTGGTTTCATAAAATTGATTTTTTGTTTTACAAACGTGGATCGGAATGCGGCAGTTGCTTGAAAAACCAACCGGCGTAAGGGGAAAGATCTCCACAGTCCAGCCGCTTTAAAAATCATGCCACCTCGGAAAACCAGCGCCAGAGGCCGATCCTGTTGTGCTGGCGTATATTGATTGACGGTATTTACAGCGAAATTTTTTTTCAGCCTCCCTCCGGGTCCGTTGGCAGTGAAGGAGGGGGATTTTCCGGTTCTTCCCTATTTTTGGGATTTTTCGTATATTTATTGCCTGACCATTCATCAATTTACTATGCGCAGTCGCCCCGACCTTTTCCGTAAAATTACCCTCGCCCTCGGCATTCTGCTCCTGGTCGGCGCCTGTTCAAAAAAGGGGGCGGATCAGCCTCGTCCTTCCACCGCGGCGGATATCCTCACTTTCAGCATCCGTCCTGGACATGACACGGTCAATCTGATTTCCTACAATCATTCGATAAGCGTACATCTTTCCGACACCGTCCGCAACAGTACACAGGCGGCGACCTTCACGTTGTCTCCGGGCGCTACCGTTACGGTCAACAATGTTGCCCAGACCAGCGGGATCACGACCAATGATTTCGGGAAGGACGTGGTCTATATGGTCACGGCTGCGGACCAGGTAACAAAAACATCCTGGACCGTACAGGCGATGAACAATGATTATTCAGTGAACTGGGGTCTTGGACATTTTATCTATTCGGCCCAGAGCAATGACCGGAACTATGAATGGTATATCGACCAGAGCCTTACCGGACCGGTTTCAGGTTATAATTGTGGTCCTGCGTCGGTGACCATGGCCAGCAAATGGGCCGATGCCAGTTTTTCCCATACTGCCGAGGAGGCCAGGAATGTGTATTACAATGCCGGTGGCTGGTGGTACACCTCCGATATCGATAACTATCTTGATATTTACAGCATTCCCCATGTAACGATCGGGCTTTCCGCCGATTCGGTGCTGAGCAGCCAGATCCTTGCTCACCAGATCGATAACGGCCAGATCGTTATCTGCTGCATCGATATGAATTTTGTCCGGTCATCCGCCAACGCCGCATTCCGGGTGGACAAGTTCTATGTGACCACACCGGGCTGGGGCCATTTCTTTGTGGTCAAAGGTTATCAGAAGATCGACGGACAGATCTATTTTCAGATCTACGATCCCTATTCGTATGGGGTGAAGAATTCCGACAACAGCTTAAAAGGCAAGGATCGGTTTTACCGTTATGCCGATGTAGCCGCGGCCACCTCCTCCTGGTGGAATTATGCGATAGTAGTTGGAAAGAAAGGATTGCCCCTGAGTACGGATGCCATCCGCCATGCCATAGATCCGGCCAGCATTCCCCGCGGACATAGTACCGGCTCACGAAGTCCGGGCGCGGTTTTCCAGATTAACTGATCTCCCATCACCGTCGTTACCGGGTTATCGCGATCGCGTTTGTTCATCTCTGCATCACCCCGGTGATCACCGCATCATATTCATTACCACCGGTCTCGACCACTGCATCGGCTACGCAGGTCCCGTCGGCGCAATGCAGCCGGCTGGTGCTTTTGATCAGGAACAATGCGCCGTTGGCCGTAGCCTCGCTCCTTTTAATGCCTTTTTCCGAGATGCCTTTTGCTGCCGGAGCGTCGTCGTATTTTTTAATGCCTTTTTCCGTAATGCCCTTTCCCGCAGCTTCATTCTTTTTGATCCCCTTCTCTGATATGCCTTTTGCAGCAGGCTCTTCGTTCCTTCTGATCCCCTTTTCCTGGATCCCTCTTGAAGAAATGCTTTCCGGGCTCATATACTTCACCGGTCCTATCTTGTATTCCTGGAATGGGGTAATTCCCGCCTGACCGCCTGGAACCTGAAAGGATTCGGGCAGGATTATCGTATGTACGGAACCGGTACTGCCGAGGACCCGGAGCTTGTCTTTTGGTTCGAACAGGGGATTGAGACCCTCGTGGCCCCCGCCCTGGTATAGCGGACTGACGACATCGTCGGTGCTGTTGCCCTGGGGGGTGGTGAGCATGCTTCTGGCAGCAAGGTCGCGGTGGACGATCCCTTCCTTGTGCAGGTGATGGATCTCATCGGCGTCGGCTGGATAATCGGGAAATCCGTCTCCGTCCACATCTCCGGTGATCAGGGCCCCGCGTCCCGAAGCGTGGCCGCTTTGTGCGCCGCGGATGCTGATCACTTCCGCGTATAATTTCCCATCGTTGCGGATGATATTGCTCCCGTTGATCTCAAACCCGGTGTTGACCACCATGAGCGGCGTATTGATCCTCCTGCCGGTCGGTAGTCCCGATGAAGGATCACGCGGCTTGATCTCGCGACCCGTCGGCAGTCCCGATGACGGATCCCTTGGTTTGATCTCGCGACCTGTTGCCAGGCCAGTACTGGCTTCCCGTCCGCTCGCCATCCCGGTGCCGGCCTCGCGCGGGCCGGTCACTTCGACATATTGTTTATCGTTGACGGTGATCACATAATTGATCGTGGTTTCGCTGCAATCTCCCGAGGGGACGTCGAGTAATCTGTAGGGACCACTCTGGTTGGCTCTTATCGCCAGCGCTATCGTATCGGCGCCGATGATGGCATTGTAGTTGCCAGGTGCAATAGCATTGTAGGCAAAGCTGCCGTCGCCATTGGTCCTCGTAGTCTGCATGTCATTCCCCGTGGCGTCCATTCTTTTCATGCGTACGTCGATGCCCGGAATCGGTTCTCCCGGCATTTCGCTGCCGGAGCACTGGCCGATGATCGTGCCGTCGCTGGTATGACAGGCAAAGGCGGTGAGATAGTTATTCGAGGTCTGAAGCAGTGCCCGGCTCATGCCAAGATCGGATGGTCTGGGCTCCGACTTCAGTTCAACGACCGAAGGAATAAAAAATAATGAATCGTTGTTGCGCCCACCGTTGGCTTCATGGACAGGCTGGGTTGTTCTGTCCGCGTATATTTTTTTGCGGTCTTCTTCCACACGACCACGCGCCTGCGCATTTACCGGCATTCCGCTGGTGTCGTGGCCTGACCAGTCTCCAGCGCCTGCATAGGATCGTCCATTTCTCATGCCCGCATTTTCACGCCCGATATGGAACTGTAGCCCCACCGAAGCCTTGACGAACTGGTTGGTGGCCGTGTAGAACAATGGCGTGATCCCTTTTTCCCGGAGGAAATTATAATTTACCTGGCTGGTCTTCGTACTGGCATAACTGGCGCCGATCTGCAACCCGATCTGCTGCGAGACGGCAAAGATCATGGAGGCTCCAAGATCAACCGCCAGATTATCCTTGTTGTCCCCGCTCTGTCCGACATAGACATTATTTGTCGTTCCATTCGCCTTGTAGAGCACGGAATAAGTACCCGGCTCGTTCAATCCATACCCACCCTTTGCCCAGATATCGATGCCAAGGTTATTTTTTTTCCAGCTCAGCACCGGTCCCAGCAGGAACTGCGTGCTTGAAAAGCCGTTTCCGGAATAAACAAGATTTGCAGGCGACAGCCCCGCTTTCCTGGCTATATCTTGTCCCATTGTTTTGTAATTGTCGTTCTCGCCGACAGCCGACAACTGGCCCAGATATCCGCCGATCCCTGCCCGCAAAGGGCCGTTCCCGAAAAGGCAATCGAGGTGGTCGCCGAAATGGACACCCGCGCTGTTGTAGGTCGCAGATGTGCCCCCGGTATTTACTGGAAAGAGAACGCCCGCGGAAACGGTGGCTCGAAAAGAAGGTTGTGAAAAAGCAAGACTGGTGCTGCATGCACCGAGGTACAAGAAAAGGAATTTTGTCATAGTTAGTGCGTTAGGGCTTACAGGGGGTTCGGAAGGGTCAATTTCACTAACGTCTTAACCGACGCATTATTTTATTTCATAATTATTTGTTGGGGCAGGGGGATGTTGGGCAGATAGATGTTGGGGCAGGCGGATGCTGGGCAGGGGGCTGGAGAGCGGACCGGCTAAGCGGAGAAAGGGTATGGGCAGGCATGGGCAGGACTGGGATCACCGGATCAGCATGGTAGTCCCCCTGACCGAGACCTTATGCTGATCGGCATCGGTATAATCCAACACCCAGACAAATACACCCGATGGCTGGAGTATACCGTTCATGGTCCCGTCCCATTTTTTTGTCCAGTCCCTGGTCTCGAATACCAACTGTCCATTGCGGTTGAACACTCTGAATACCAGGCTGGTGGCCTTCCAGGCATTCAGCGGGTACAAATAATCGTTATGGCCGTCCCCATTGGGTGTAAAGGCCGAAGGCACGCCGACATGGCAGTTGTTCACCGATCTGATCGTATGGGACGTGGTGTCCGCGCACCCTGCCGTATCGGTTACAATGAGTTTTATGGAATAATCGGTCTCCTGGCTCAGGGTAGTATATCGCTGGTCCCCGGGGATGTGCGAGAGGCTTGTTTGTCCATTCCCGAAATCCCAGCTCCAGCTCACGATCTTTCCCAGGCTGGTATCCCTGAATTGTGCGATATCTTCCGGGCATACGAGCCCCGGGCCCGCAAAATTCGCTTTCAGTATGCTGTCCAGCAACCGGACCGTTACGTTGGCCCTTGCGCTGCAACCCGTCTGGTCCGTTACTTTCACGGTGTATTTTGTGGTGCGGACCGGGCTTGCCAGCGGGTTGGCAATCGCCGCATCCGAAAGTCCATCAGGCGGGGACCAGGCGTAGGCATTCCCGCCACTTGCCTGCAACTGCGCCGTTTTGCCATAGCAGATGGCATCATCTCCCGAAGCAAGGATGGCAGGTGGGCCGACGATCTTTACGATGGTGCTGTCCTTTGCGGCGCAGCCTCCCTGCGTTTTCACCAGCACATAATATTTCCCGCTGTCGGCAACGGTGGGGTTATAGATATGTGGGAAGGGGGAGTCATCGAAAAATCCATTGGGACCACTGGTGATATAAGAAGCTCCGCCTGCCAGCTTAAACACCAGATCCGAGTCCGTACAGACCGGAGAATTGCTGGTGAAGACATATCCTGTGGGAATGCCGTCCACGATCACTCTGATGGAGTTGGAAGCAGCACCGCAGAACGGGTTACCGATGTTAGCCGATTCCGAGCCTCTCATCCTGTATAAGAAAGATCCAGGTAAGGACAGGCCTGGTGTAGTATAGTCATAACCGTTAGCTCCCGGAATATCAGTCCAGCTGGCTCCGCTGTCGCTGCTTACCTGCCATTGAACGGCCGGGTCGGTGTAGCCGGGATCCATGCTGCCGTTGAAGGTGATCGTCGAGTCTTTCTGAAAGCACACGCTGGTCTGCACAATATTGGGCAGGACCCCATTCAGGAGAATGGCGACAGTCGGGCCCAGAGAGAGGAATTTGATATCGTCGATGGCAAAGGCATACCCGCAACTGCCATATCCCATTGCGCTGTCGATGATCTTGATGACATACTGGGTTACACCCGCAGGCATGGTAAAATCAAAACCCTTCACAGCAGCAGGGTAGTCGATGCGTTTGTAATCGCCTCCATAATTGATCCTGTCGGTCCAGTAAGATCGCAATATCTGGCCGGACATGTCTTCTATTCTGAAGATAAAGCCCGGCAAGCTCCCGCCTCCGCCAGAGCAGTAATCGGGTTTATCGATGTTCAGGATCGCAGCCGAGAACTCATACACCGAATTATTGCAGATCGGTTGTTTTATGGTGTCGATGAAGACTGTTTTGTTGTAGGGGGTAGTGCTGTCCTTCACCAGCATCATATTTCCATAGTCATCCGTCCAGGTATGATCAACGGTGATATCCTGCCAGCTTTTGTTATAACATCCGTCCAGGCTCGTCCTTCTGGCAATCGTGTACTGTCCCGTGGCAGGGCAGGGATCGGTGGTATACTTGAAGCTGGTCCTGCCGGGTGGCAAGGGTGGGCCGGCGACGAGGTCACCATTCCCTTTTCCAAATGAAACATTCACGATGGCATTGAAAGGAAGGCCCAGTCTGGCAGACACAAGCTGGGCTTCAACGCGCAGACAGGAAAAAACGACAAGCAACGACAGGCATTGATATTTTGAAAAATATGACCTCATTCCAGACAGCAAGTATCTTCAAAAGTACCATTTAAACTTTACACTTTATCGTTTTTAAATATATGATAACCAGCATCCAATGGAGGTCATAGTTTTTCTAACTTCTCCCGCGTCAGCTCATTTTTTTGATCTCCGGTATTCAGCGTAGAGGCAGGTTCGAATAGCATCACATGCACCTCGTTCGCCGCGATGGGCCTGTGATCCGTGCCTTTTGGAATGACCACAAAATCCCCGGGCCCAAGGTCGATGGTCTTTTCTCTCAGTTCCATTTTAAATTGTCCCCCGATCACGAGGAACATTTCATCTTCGTGCTCATGCTGGTGCCAGACAAACTCGCCGCTGAACTTGACCAGCTTTACGTGCTGTCCGTTGAGCTCGCCAACGATCCTTGGATTCCAGTAGTCACTGAACTGGCTCAGCTTTTCTTTTATATTTACTTTTTCAATGGTCATATCCTTCTTTATGATACATGAAATGTTCCGACCGCCTGTTCGAACTGAGGCTGGAAATGTTCCATCTGGCCCTTTGGCACCGTGCAGGTGATAATATAAGCTATCCCGTTCTTCGTTATAAAATACACCAGTACATCCAGATCGAAGCCGTTCTGATTATGGGAATACCGCATCCATCTTGCTTTTGCGCCATCGATCTCTTTTTCACCTTTGGCGACCGCCGAAAAATGCTGCATGTATTTGCCCATGGCCGCGATACTCTGATCAAAATATCCATCGGGGGGGGCGTCCCTCATGGATTCGGTCACCACATTGATATTGGGCCGGAATTCATTGGTAACGGCCGGGGAGAGCAGGAAGGTGATCTTTATACCGGTGATCGTCGTATCCATTTTTTTCCATCCGGGAGGCGCATCGATGCTGAATTTTCCGGAGCCTGCATTCGCATCCGGGCTTTTGCCGGCCTCTTTCAACATTTCCTCCGTGCTGGGTCTGGCACTGGGATCCTTGCAGGCGGTCAGCATGAGCAATCCTGTTGCCAGCAAGTATAGGTGATATTTCATTCGTCAGTTATTGTTAGAGGACTAAAGATAGGAAAAAGCGTCCTCAGAACTTGTAGCTGACCCCCAGTGTCCAGAAAAATGTATTGGCGATCTTTTCATTCTTTTCCTTATCGGCCGTAGTTCCCGTCGACCAGGCATAGTGAAGATCGATTGCCGCCGGGTTTACAGGAATGGCCCAGGTTGGCGTGAAGCTGAACTTAAAATTACCGGCTTTGAATGTGACCGGCAGGCTGGGCTCATAATCCAGGATCCTGAACTCCGATGGATCGACCACCGTGCCGGTGACCGCCACGGTGCCCGTTACCGCTTTTTTACCTTTCCGGGCAAACCGGCGGGTCTTATAATAATTGCTGTAATAGTTCAGTGTGCTGGCGTTTGCCTGCAGGGTGGGGATGATCTCCAGGTTGCCGTGACAAAAAGTGAAACTATGCTCCAGTCCGAAAGAAGCCTCGAAGTCCGGCTTGTTCCCGAAACTGACCACGCTGGTGATGACTGGTCTGATAAAGCCAAAATCATAGCTGTTCTGGTAGGAGAGCGCCCCTTTTATCTCGGAGGTAACGCTGGTACTCTGGCTGTTGTAAAAATATCTGGAGGCGGTGAAGTCGCCGGCGTAGTTACCGGCCGAAAAGGTAAATCCCGATTCCAGCGTGATCACGTCGACCCGCTGCACCGGGGAAGTGCGGAGATAAGCGGCAGAGACCGTCGCATAAAAACCGGACTTATGATAATAGCTTATGGTTGGGATGAAATAGGGGAGGGCGCTGGAGTCCTTTCGTCCCAGATAGACGTTGTTGCTCTGGTAGCTGATGCCGGCCTCGAAATAAGAATGGATATCTCCGGCAGCGCTCTCTGTCTTAGCTGTGGTATCCGGGCTTGTCGCCAGTCTGGAACTGTCAGGTATTGCCGATCCCGTGGAATCCTGTGCTATAACGGTTCCGCTGCAGGAGATCAGCAGTATGAAGGCTATGGACCTGGCAATAAGATATGAGCTGGTAATATGATATGGTCTCATCGGGATTATTTTTTCTCATAAAAAAGACCCGCCAGCCACGCCGGCGGGTCAGTGATCAGCGATATACACAGATCCTGGGCACGTAATTAATTATTGGCTGGGGAGGCAGGCGCAGCGGGGGCGGGTTTTACATCGCCCTTGTCATCTTTCAGATCTTTCCTGTCCTTACGCAGATCAGACTTGTCCTGCTTAAGTTCTTTACGATCTCCCGTAAGATCCTTCCGGTCCTCTTTCAGGTCTTTTTTGTCCTGAGAAATATCCTTGTGATCATCCTTCAGATCCTTTCTGTCATCATGCCGGTCTTCGCGGTCTTTTGTGAGATCTTTCTTGTCGGCATTGATGTCCTTCTGTTCTTTTTTGGCATCCTTATAATCGCCGGCTTTCCAATCGGCATTTCTTTCTTTGCGTTCTGTGGTCAGGTCGCCCTTGTCCGAATGGATGTCCTTGTTATCCTGGTGCAGATCTTTCCTGTCCGCTACCACGTCCTTGCGATCATTGTGAAGGTCCTTCCGGTCCCCCGCGATATCCTTTTTATCGGCATGGATATCTTTATGGTCACCAATAATGTCTTTCTTGTCGTGACGGATATCTCTCCGGTCGTGGCGGATCTCATGTCTTTGACGAATAGTTCTCTGGGCATTGGTGATCAGGTGAAGGCATAGCAATCCCAGGACCATCATAGTGATCTTTTTCATGTTTTTTCTTTTAAATTTTAGGAATTAATTTTTTCTGATATATGGACTGATGCTTTTAACGGAAATTTAATCCGGTTCTTTTGTTAACAATTCATTAACAAATGGATGGCCGGTGGATCTGGCCTGTGAAATGGGATGAAACTCTTGCTGGGCGGGGGGAACGGTAGAACCTGACGGCCAATATTCCGGGGCTGGCCCCTTGAATGGCTTGCAGCCTGCTGATCAGGCGACGAGGAGACGGTTTGAAATGATAAAGGAAGCATTTGCCCCGTAGTGGGTGTCATGGTCGATGCTGACGCTGCCCCCCAGTTTTTCCGCTACGTACTGAACCTTTCTGTATTCCTGGGAAATGGTATGATAGAAATAGGTTCCCACGTCCTTTATGCGGATGATCGTACGGTCTCCTATGCTCATGGCTTCGATATGGATACATTCCTCCTGGAGATTATTCACCGCACTGCTGATCAGGTTCCACAGCACATAGGCCAGCATGTTCTCATCGGTAAGGACCATCATTTCAGCGGGGATATCGTTCCGGACCCTGTTGGCATATATGGCTGCGGAGGGGTCCGCACCGATCAAACGATTAACGAGCTCTTGCAGGGGGATAGCTTCAACCTTCATAACAGGGTAGTTTCGGGGTTAAAAATAAAATAACGGACGCTGATGCGAAATTGTATAATACTTAATGGGTTATTCATTTTTTTAGGGCATATCCGATAGCTGAACTAAATGTTTTCACTTAGTTTCAATCGACCCAGACCCCGTATTTTTGCTAGACATGCAACGACCCCCGAAAGAAGCCACCCCACGCAGAACGAGGATCATGGTGGCCGCGTTTTTCTTTGTGTCCGGTTTTGGGTTCTCGACCTGGGCCTCGAGGATCCCCACGATCCAGCAGCAACTTCATCTGAACGAGGCGCAGCTTGGCGCCATTCTTTTCGCCCTGCCCGTTGGCCTGCTGATGACCCTTCCCATCACGGGTGCGCTTCTTGGCCGTTTCGACAGCCGCCGCGTTATGCTGTTCGGCGCTGTTTTCTTCAACTGCATGCTCAGTCTTATCGGGTTCGTAACCCATGGCTGGCAGTTGGTGCTGGCCCTGCTTTGTTTTGGCGCGTCGCGCAACCTTCTGAATATTTCGGTGAACTCCCAGTCCATAGGCGTGCAGGCGATGTACAACCGCTCCATCATCGCCACTTTTCACGGCATCTGGAGTCTTGCGGGGTTTGGGGGCGCCGCGCTGGGATCGCTGATGGTCTCCTTTCATATCCTGCCGGCCTGGCATTTCCTGCTGACCGGTGTTTTGCTGACGGGTCTTGTGATCTATGCCTTTCCTGGCAGTCTGTATCAGCAGCCCAAACGACAGGCAAAGAGGCCGTGGTTTGTCTTTCCCGACCGTGCCCTGCTGAAGTTCGGTCTGATCTCTTTTGCCTCCATGGCCTGCGAAGGGACAATGTATGACTGGAGCGGCATCTATTTCCGCAAGGCCGTGCATACTTCCAGGGAGATTGCCACCCTGGGCTTTGTCGTGTATATGATCGCCATGACCATGGGCCGTCTGACGGGAGACCGGCTCTCCAACCGGTTTGGCGTCCGGAATGTGCTTACCTGGAGCGGATGTCTTATCGCCTCGGGCCTTCTGCTGGCAAGCCTTCTGCCCTATCCGCTGCTGGCAGGGCTGGGCTTTATGCTGACGGGGTTCGGGGTGTCCTGTGTGATACCGATGGTGTTCAGCATGGCGGGCAGATCGGCCAGGCTGAGCAGCGGTTCATCGATCGCTTCCGTATCCATCGTCGGCTATCTGGGATTTCTGATCGTGCCGCCGCTGATCGGTGGCGTCGCACAGCTGGCGGGGCTGAGATGGGCTTTCGGGCTGATGGCCATTTTCGGCGCGGCGATCACCCTGCTCGTGCAACGAACGATCCCAGCAACGGGGATGAATATACGCCAGCCAGATCCGGAAGTGCCGGTGGCGGAGATGTAGGGGCGCAAAAAAGCCCACAGTGGAAACTGCAGGCTTTTTTACCAAAACTAACTGCTATATATGCACTCCGGACCCTGTGGGCATTTCTTCATGCCCCGGGCTACCCGGCAGTAAGCTTAGAATCCAGGATTGTTCGGCATCAGATTCGGGTTTACATCCGTCTCCTGCTTTGGCAGGGGGAACAGGAGCTGGCTGGCGGTGAAGGTTGCATTCCACACCGTCTTATGTCCGACAAAATCATCCCAGTTGCCTGTCACATCGTTATGCACTTTCTTCGTGCGCACCATATCGAACCACATCTTATTTTCAAAGCATAGCTCGTAGTAGCGCTCCAGCCACACTTCGTGCTCGAAGTCCGATTGGCTCAATGCTCCGATGGGTGCGAGGTTCGCGCGGGCGCGGATCGCATTTACATAACCGATCGCATTGGCGTTCGGCCCTGCCCCGGCGCGGTTGGATGCTTCCGCGTACAGCAGGTAGACGTCGGCCAGCCTGTACAGGGTAAAGTTCAGATCGGATTTGGCCGTGCTGGTCACTGCCAGGGAGTCGAACCATTTATAGATATAGGTGCTCTTGAAGACCACCGTATCCGTAGTGTTGATCTTCTTGTATTTGGTGTAAAAGAACTGTCGTTCCTTCACGCGTTTGTCCCCCGCAGGAAAGGAAGCGATGAACTGCGCCGTGGGGTAGACCGATCCATATTCATCCGAATATTTGGAGATGCCGGAATAGTTGGGGATCGTCAGCGCCGTCAGGGGGTTGGTAGATGGAACGCTGGCCGCGTATTGTACCTGCAGAATAAACTCCCCCTTGTTCTTGTTGCTTGGGTTATTCATATCGGTATAGTTGGGGAACAGCGTATATCCTCCTTTCTGGATCACATCGAGCGAACGCTTGGCCGATTCGGCATAAAACTGCGTACCTCCGTTGATGGCTGCGCCTGCATAGGTCAGGTAGACATCTGCCAGCAGTGATTTGACAGCGCTCATCGATATGTATCCGGAATTGTCCTGCCAGGGAAGGGTGGAGCCTTCGGCTGCGAGCAGGTCGGGGATGATGATACTGTCGTATATGGCCTTGGCAGGAGTGCGGGTGACTTTCAGGTTCAGGTCCTTAGGCACCGAAGTTACTTTTGGCACAGCGCCATACAGCCGCACCAGGTAGAAGTAATACAGGGCTCTCAGCGTGTGCGCCTCTGCCAGATAGTTGGACTTGACGCCATCGGTGTACCCTGCTGCGGTGATGGTAGGCAATTTTTCAAGGGCGAGGTTACAGTCCCCAACGCCGAGGTACAGCTGCTGCCACCAGGTGTCTACATAAAAGGAGGTGCTGTTGTAGTTGAGGGTCTGGAAGCTGACAAAGCCCGTTTGTCCCAGATCGCTGTTGGATTTGCCGGTCATGAACTCCATCAGATTCCAGATGTTGCCGCCATAGGAAGAAGGCTGGCCGGTGAGCAGGCCCTGAAGTTTCGCATAACATCCATTCGCCAGCGCCCTCGCCACTTTAAGGCTGGACAGATTGGCGGTAGGGCTGATAAAGCCGGTGGGCTGCACGGTCAGGAATTTTTTGCAGGCGCCGATCGACAGGACGGAGAAAACGATTATGATGTATTTTAAGATTTTCATCGTGCATTAATTTTTTGTGAACAGATACATTACACTCTCCTAGAATCCCACCGATAAGTTAAGGTTCCAGGTCCGGGGACGGGGATAGGCGAAAAAGTCAAGGTTCTGGGAGAACGAACTGTTCGACCCATAGCTGGCATTGAACGTATCGACTTCCGGATCATATCCCGTATACTTCGTGCTGAGGAAAAGGTTCTGCACGCTGGCGGAGACCCGTATCCTGCTCAGTTTCATCTTTTGTACCAGCGTATTGGGCAGCGTATAGCCCAGCGTGAAATTCTGTCCGCGTACAAATGAGCCATCCTCCACCCACCAGGTATCGAAATGGGAGTCCTGTGCGAACTTATAGTTCCGCACCTGCGACACCATCGTATTCTGGTGATCCGGCGTCCAGCCGTTCAGCACGGTGGCCAGGCTGTTGGCGATGGTCTGTCTGTCCTCGGTGGAATGCTTGAAGGTAGCGGCCGTGTTCACGCCCTGCACGATGCGGATATCGAAGGAGAATTCCCATCCTCTGTATTCCAGCTTCGAGCTGAAGGTTCCTGTCCATTTCGGATAGGCATGACCGATGATGCTGTAGTAAGGGCTTCCGTCCTTATTGTAAATATATTTCCGATCGCCGGGTTTCAGGCCATGTGCTGCGGCATCGGCTGCTTCGGCCGTGCCATAGGTGCCGGTGCGTGTCATCCCGTAGAAACTGCCGATGGCCTCGCCAACGCGAAGGACATTCGTCTGGCCGAGGAAATTCGGGCCGGGAAAGATGTCCGCATTGCCGTCATTCAGCTTGAGGATCTTGTTCTTGTTGGCGGCGAAAATAAAGCTCGTCGTCCAGGTAAGCCCTCCCTGGTTCCGGACGTTGATCGTGTTCAGGCTCACTTCAAAGCCCTGGTTGCGTACCGAACCGATATTCCGGTAGACGTTGGCCGTATTCATGCCCGCTGACCAGGGGATGGGTGTCTGTAACAGGAGATCTTTGGTCTCGCGGTTGTAATAATCGAGGTTCATGCTGACCCGGTCGTGCCAGAGGCCAAGTTCCAGACCGATATCCAGCTGGAGAGATTTTTCCCATTTCAGCTTGGAGTTCCCGAGATAGCCCGGTAAAAGATCCGGCTGGTTGGCGCCCCCGATCACTACCTGCCCGGCAGAATACTGCGCGGCGAAGCGGTCATTACCGATCTCGGAGTTACCCGACAGTCCATAGCTGGCCCTCAGCTTCAGGTTGCTGATATTGGGGTTGCTCTTCAGGAATGGTTCTTCCGACAAACGCCAGGCCGCGCCGGCAGAAGGGAAGAAGGCATACACATTGTCCGGCCCGAAGTTCGAGGAACCATCGGCGCGGCCCGTAGCGGTGAACAGGTATTTGTCGCTGATATTGTAGGTGACCCTGCCAAAGAACGAGTTGAAGGTCCTTGTGGCATTGGAGCTCTGGATATCCTGTCTTACCGATCCGGCGCCGAGGTTATTGAACTGGAAGAAATCATCGATGAAATTCTGTGATTCTGCCCTGGAAGTCTCCGTATTGCTTTTCTGCCAGGAAGCTCCCAGCAGGGCGGTCAGGTGATGATGGTCATTGATCTTATGGTTCCAGGTGAGGTAGTTCTCCGACTGCCAGTAGTATGTGAACGAATTATTGATGGTAGCATCTCCGCCCTGGTCCTGTGAGAGGTGGGGGAGGTCCATGCCGGAATAGAAATTATTCTTGTTGCCGGTGGTATAATACCCGAAGTCGGTCTTCAGATCGAGTTCTTTGCTCAGGTGGATCGTAAAATAAATGTCCCCGACGGCGCTCATGGTATTATTCAGGTTATACCGGCTGTTGGCGATGTGCACGGGGTTCGGTCCGCCTTCCATGCCTGCGATATCATGGTTGCCAGCCCAGGTGCCATCCGGATATTTTATGGGGACGATGGGCACTTCTTCGGTCACCATCCTCGGTACGTTGAGACCGCCGTTCCCATCTGACACCAGCCGCTGGGTGGACTTGATCACGGTAAGATTGCCGCCCACCTTCAGCCAGTCATTGACCTCATTGTCCATGGTGAGTCTGGCGGAATAGCGTTTGAACCAGGACTGGATCATCAGGCCGTTCTGGTCAAGGTATCCCAGCGAGGCGCTGAACTGCGATTTGTCGCTGCCGCCCTGGACATTGATATAATGGCTCTGCGAGCTGGCCGGCTTATAGGTTTCTTTTTCCCAGTTGGTGTTGTAGAGGGGTTTGTCATTGGCATCGAACAAAAGAGGGAGGCTCGCGTGATTCATGGCGACGGGAGGCGTCCATACTCCGCCGAGCGGATCGTATTTGGTGCCATTGGCGAAGGCCAGGTTATAGGTCTTTACGAACTCATCCGAGTTGAGCGTTCTCAGGTGACGGGTGAGTTCGACCGTGTTATAATTCCCTTCATAGCTCACTTTGGAGTCTCCATGCCGTCCGCGCTTGGTGCTGACGATGATGACCCCATTGGCGCCGCGGGCTCCGAAGATAGCCGTGGAGCTGGCATCCTTCAGTACTTCCAGATTAGCGATATCGTTCGGGTTCAGGGTATTGATGTCTACCCCGATCACTCCATCCACGACATATATGGGCTCCAGATAGGAGTTGATGGAGCCGATGCCCCGAACCCGCACCTTGGCAGGCTGTCCGGGGGCGTTGCTGTTGATATTGACATCGACGCCCGCAATCTTGCCTTCCAGCGCCTGAGAAACATTCGCCACAGGCCTGTCCATGATCTGATCGCTTCTGAGGCTGGCCACCGAGCCGGTCAGATCCGATCTCCGGGCTGTTCCATATCCGATCACGATCACATCGTTCAGACCGCTGGCTTGTTCCTTCAACTGCACCGTCAGCGTAGTTTCGCTGCCCACCTTTAAGATCTTTGTCTGATAGCCGACATAGGAGAAGCTGAGCGTAGCGCCCTCATCGGGGATGTTCAGCTTGAATTTGCCTTCTCCGTCCGTGGTCGTACCATTTGACGTCCCTTTGACCAGTACGGAAACCCCCGACAGCGGATCACCTTTCTCATTGGTGATCTTGCCGCTGATGCTGTGCATTCTGGCTTCGTTCTCCATCTCGGAAGAATTTGGGTCGCCACCAAGCCCGTTCAGATGGGGCTGAGGCTGAAGGATTGCCCTGACGTTCTTTACCGAGGAAATGACGATCGTATTGCTTACCTGTTCGAACCGGAGGGGAGTGCCCTGCAGCAGGGCTTCGAGCAGTCCTTTGACCGAACGGTTGTCATAGGAAAAGCTCAGTCCACTGACCTTTCTCAGATCTTTTTTATTATAGGCGAAGGTGAACGCGGTCATTTTCTGGATCTTTTCCAGTGCGCTCACAAGGGTCTCGTTCTTCAGGTTCAGCGTGACGTACACCTTGCTCATGTCCTGTCCCACAGCATCCCTTGCGGTTAATAACTGCATGCTGCACATAAAAGCAAGGAGGATAAAAAAGCTTACTCGCATACAATAGATTACCCTTTTTTTGTTTCGAATGATCAGTCTCCGGCTCCATATTCCTGCATGCCGGTAGCAGGATCCAAACAATGAAGAAAAATTCATAGTTTTGATTGTTTTAAATGATGAAAGTTGTTTAAAGCAGGATACCTTCTTTCTTAGACGCAAGAGGTATTTTTCGTGGCCTGCTCCGGTTCCAGCCGGGGCAGGTTTTTAGTTTAGTCTGGTTTTGTAAACCCTTCTTCTATTATTACTTGCAGCCCTCCCCGCTGAGTTCTATATTGGTTGGGTTAATGATCTTGTATTCCATATTATTGATCTTGGATAATACGTTGATGATCTGTTCCAGAGGCTCCTCATTGATGAAGGTTGCGGTGACATTACAGTTCCCCAGTGCGGGGTTAACGAGGGTTATATTGACATGGAACCGTTGCTCCAGCTCGATCACCGCCTCTCTCATGCTGACGTCGTTCATGATCAGGTAAGGCTTCTTCCAGGTGATGATCTCATCGGCATCCACCGCTTTTTTCCGGAGTCTGTTATGGGTGACGTCGACGATGATCTGCTCATTGCGCTTCAGGATGCTGAACTCTCCCCGGTCATTCTCCACCTTTACTTTACCCTTGGCGACTGTGACCGTGACATTCTTATCAAGGGCATTGATATTGAACGCCGTCCCCAGTACGATGGTCCTGACGCCGCCTGTGTGGACGATAAATGGCCTCCTATCGTGGCGTATATCGAAATAAGCTTCTCCGCTGAGCGTCACCTCTCTTGTTTTACTGTTGAACTGCCCCTGAAATTCGATATGGGCGCCTTTGTGCAGCAGGACCTTGCTCCCGTCGGACAGGATAAGATACTGATCTCCTGATGGTTTGGGGGCGACCGCAGCGAGGGGAGCTTGTGCGGGTTGGGGATGGAAATGAAATTGCCGGTAAAGGAAGCCGGCGAGGGCGATGATAAGGACCGTAGCTGCAACCCTGACCCAGGTGTTGGGATTTATACGCCGGGCAGGGACCATGGGATGATCCCGGGTGATGTGTTCGAGGATGGCCAGGGCATTTCCCTTTTTTTGTGTGTAGTCGGGCAGATCCTGTTCCCATGTTTCGTCGATCAGACGCCGCAGGGACTCGTCATGCTCCGCTTTACGGAGCATTTCAAACAATTCCTCTTTTTCATCACGGGTATGTTTTTTCTCATAATACCGGTGAAAGAGGTAAGCAAATCGTTTTGGCGAGTCCATAGTCGTAGTTTCTGGTAACGCCGGTTTTTAAAATTAGCAGGCAAATGGCAGGTGGTAAGCGCAGGCGTTACCCTAAAGACTGAAAAAGCGGCAAGGAGGAGTAGGGTGGGGGAAAAAATATTTATCGCCCCGGTGGCGAGGCAGTGGGTCCGGGTATCGCGTAGCGTCCATACGGCATCGGACGGGTTCAGGCAAGACAGGCGTCATCATGTGGTGAAATAATAACAGAAAAGCCAGATCAGCATGATATGGTCTGAATTAAGGTACATGACACCCCGCAGCGTTTTCAGGGCATGTACGAGGTGGGTCTTGACGGTATTGCGCGAAATATTGAGGCGGGAAGCTATTTCTTCGTGGTTCATGCCCTGCTGGCGGCTAAGGGTAAACACCAGTTTCTGCTGAGGGGACAGCCGGTCGAGCGCATGATGGAGACGAAGCTCATTCTCTTTGGCGATCAGTTGATTTTCCACGGGGTTCTGCGTAGCGGGGATAACCCGTACCAATTGTTTTCTTGCGGTGGCTTCTTTGGCCATGAGCTTTAGCGTATCGAAGACCTGGTTGCGCGCGATGATGAACAGCCAGGACTCGAAGCGGGTCAGTTGGGGAAGCTTGCCGCGGTTGAGCCATACTTTTAAAAAGACATCCTGTACGAGTTCGTCGGCGAGGCCACTGTTCTCAAACAGATGAAAGGCGTAGGAGTAGATCCTGGTGCGGTAGTGGTGGAAGAGCTTTGCGAAGGCTTTATCATTGCCCATAGCCACCTGCGACAGCAGTGTGGCTTCATTTTTCAAAGGCGAGGTGCGTAATAGCGTGTTTTTATGCCAATCCATATCGCAGGACAGTCTGTTAAGGTTGCAACCGTGCATCAAATTTATTTTAATTTCAAGATTGACCAAATTTTTTTAACAACAATTCTAGGCGGCATACAGGAATGACCTTAGCCCACAAAAATTTAGCCACGCTTTAGCATGGAGATTTCCTGCTTTGGAATGCCGCACGTCGTGTTGGGCCTGGAGGATGCCTGGCATGGAGGATAATTGCTTGCGGTAATTTGCGGGTTGCGAGAATTTCCGTAAGCTGACAGCGGTCTTTCGGGCCGATACAGCCCTCAGGTTGGGAGGCGGTGATCAGAGGGTTGATGACGGTGCCTGGTCAGGGCAGGGGGTGAAGAGGTGGTTTTTGTTCCCATGGCCATATTTTTATTTCCCTCAGCCTTTTGTTGGCTTCAGTTACTCTTTGCAGAGCGACAGCGCAGGGTTTGACAGCATCCAGCTGTGGGTCATATGTCAGGGTGACATCCTGATCAAACAATCCACCATGGATCTTAATTGTCTTTTTCATAGGTTGAAGTTAAGTTTTTCTTTTAATTAAAAATTCGGTTGAATTCATGTTTCTGGTAAATGGTATAAATTCTTTGTTCTCCTTTGCATATATGTTGAATAGGACAGAGAGCTCTTCCAGATTTAATGCGATCATCATGCTATAGAGCCTGATCCTTTCTGTATTGCTTCCAATAAAATATATAATTCTATCAGGATATTTTGTTGTGTAGATGTCAACAATCCTCATAATAGTTGCCAATATTTTATCTCTGTCCCCATTATTACTTACCGTAAGATAATCAATGCTTCCATCTATGCGGACATCTCCAAATTCTAGATTGTAAAAACCGCGCTCTTCATCTGGTATAAACAGAACTTGTTTGGATATATTACCTTTCTTCCCCTTGCTGATGAACTTAAAAGTATGCAGATCGTTTGCAACAATAAAATCATCATAAATTTCCTTTCTCATAGCCCCGGGTCTTGCGCCACAAAATGCATGAGGCCGCCTCCCGGCGAGCCCCATGCTGTCCATCCATCGTACTAACCAAAATCTCGCGCATGCCTTCGCAATCTTTCGTATGCCTTCGCCATGACATCGTCCGAAATGGTTTAGCGATCCCACCGGTGCCGTAACGCCGCAGCACTTTCCAGCTTCCAGCCTTGACCTCACCCGGAGCATCTGCAGACTTTCAGAAGAAGGACCCCTGAACCTCACCTGGCGTTTCGGCAGGCTTTCAGAAGAGGAGCTCCTATCTGTAGCTCCTTTTCTTTGTGGGTGGTTTGCCCCCTGGCAGTTCCATCTCTTCCTCCTTCATTTCTTCCCGGTCTTCGGGGTCCTCCTCTTTTTCTTCCGGCGGATTTTTGCTGCCCGGTCTGGGATCGTTGACCCCGGCAGTTCCCTGATCCTGCTTTGGAGAAGCCTTGCCCCCGCTGCGGTTGCCAAAAGAATAGATATTGATCGTTTTGTACTGGGGATTTGCTTCGATCAGCATTTTCTCAATTTTATTGGGTTTTTCGAAGCTCACTGTATGAAGATTACCTTTTTTGAGAGACTTGATCAGGCTGGTCTTTAGTATTTCATTTTTCAGCTCGCGGATGGGATATTTCTCGAGGGTCTTTTCAAGATTATAGCCGTATTGAAGGCGGAACTGCTTCATCTTGTAGTTATTATTCCCATCCCTTTCATCAAGGTTCAGCTGTATCCAGGCATTGTATTTCTGTCCCTCCGAATCCGTCAGGTCTTTATTCACGGCCCTTCCCTGCAAAAGGTTATAAGCCTCCCGGAGCGTAACGCCACTACCTTTGTTGATATAGAAGGTATGCCCTCTGTCCCTGGCCGGATCACCGCCAAAACAGAGCTTCGCCTCGTACCGGTTAAAGAAATACATATCCAGCTGTTCGGACCGGCGGAAATGAAGGGTGGTCTCCAGCCTGGTCTCTTCGTCATAAAAAGCTTCGGTCTCCAGCACGAAATCCTTTGGCTGTTTGGCGATCAGCTCCTCTAATTGTTGGTTCAGCAATAACTTTTCCCCGAAGCCAAGATATTTCAGGCTTTCCTGCAAGAATTCCAGGTTCTCAGTGTTCATAAAAAAAAGGTTTAACTGTTAGAAAAAAGGTTTAGCTAAATTAATCGCGCCTTTACCAGCGTGAAATTGTCCGTCAGCAACCGTAGCCGCCTGCCTCCGTTCTTTTCCGATACCTCGATGACCAGACGTTTACCGGCGGGAAGCGTGAACCGTGGCAAGGCAAAGACCAGGAGCTCTCCGCTCTTTCCTTTTATAAACCCTGCATTTCCACAATGGTAAACAGGGGTGAGCGGTACCCCCTGCACGGTGGTCTTTGTCTGCTGCTTCTGATCGGCCATCAGGAACCGGATGCTGTCGACAGCATAATCGATATGAGAATGATTGTAAAGACGGAGACAGAAAAAGATCGCTCCCTCACGGGTATAAATGCCCCTCAGCTGCAGGGACATTTTATAGCTCCGGGTACTCAGATAATAAATGCTTCTTTTGGCATTCATTAATTTTTGACAATAGTTTTCAACAGGTTGTCCGTTCTCATAAAACGGGGAGGGGAGGGACGGATCCACGGAAACCCCTTTTACAGACTCCGTTCCAGCAAAAAGACCGGGCGAACGGATGCCGGCTGCAACAGGACAGCGGGACAAACTGACCGAAGCCCACATTACCAGTGCACCGGTCAGCAAAGCAAATTCACTTCTCATACATCATTGGTTTAAAAGGTTAAGAAAAGCTTTGCTACCAATCAAAGCCCTTAACCATCCATTCGGCCGCGCGTGTCCCTCGGGAAGCGGCGCGTGTTCGATCGCTGCGCAGACTTTGCCGTAGCGGGCGTTTCATGGCATAAGACCATCGTCCTCGTTCACCTGACGTTCCGCCACAGCATGAACAGCTCTTCGTCATTGAGATGAATGAGGCAGCGGGTCGCCGTTTCCATGAGTATGAAATTGTTGATAGCAATGCGGAAAGGAAGAGACCTCAGCGGCGTATAAGGCTTCAGCAGCAGCCCAAGGAAAAGCAACAATTCCTCTCTGTTCCTTTTTTTGTCTGCCGATTCCCTGATACCCGCTCTTAATTCTTTTACCAATCCATTCGCAAGACGAAAAAGAACATCTTCACGGGCAACACCGATTGGGATTGCATCCGGTCTGGCGGTCTTTTTGAGAAAGCCCACCACCAGGCTGTATTTGTATAGGCTGAATGAACGTAGCATGACCGGTTTTTTTCTTTCGTATCGCTATTCTTTCTGCTCCTTGTCGATCCTGGAGCAGTACCGGAAGGACAACTGCCTTCCAGTCTGTTAAAACTACGATACGAAATAGCCGGTTCAGCCCGCTGTCAGGGATTGATTGTGACAATTATCACAAAACAGAAAGATTTATTTTGACAATTGTCAAAAGTCTATTTCTTTTTTTTAATACGACTCAGCGTTTCCCGCGTGATGCCCAGGTAGGAAGCAATATAGGTGGCCGGGATACGATCCACGAGTCCGGGCTGGCTTTCGAGGAAATAATGATAACGCTCTTCCGCTTTTTTCATCCGCAGGGAATATAATCTGTCCTCGCAGAGCGCGTAATATTTTTCGGTGATCTTCCTGCCGGTAAGATTGAATTCCGGCCACCGGCGGTAGATCTTATGCAGATCTTCATGGCTGATGAAACGGACAAGGCTCTCTTCCATGGCCACAATGGCCTGGTAGCTGGGCGCCTGGGAAAAAAAGCTGCCCACCGAAATGATCACATCGCCTTCTTTCATGAACCAGGCGCAGACCTCTCCCGTATCCGATTCGTAATAACACCGGAACAACCCCTTTTCAATAAAATAGATATTTGAGCAGACCTCGCCGATCCTCAGCAGCCGCTCCCCTTTCCGGACATCGATGGTTTTTGCGACTTCGTATAGATATTCACGCAGCCCTCCCGGGAGGGGGTGAACGGAATGAAGATATTGAACCAGCTTGTTCATGTGCAGATAAGGTTATGAATAAAATTATAGCAAACGGCGATAATCCCGCGGTCCATAAATGACTGCCCGGGCTGGTATAAATGCTAATCTGTATGCGTACAGCTTGTCCGGTAAAGACAGGTATAAACAAAATCACTTAGCCGGGCGTTATACTCATGGTAATCGTATTATTTCGTCGGTTGATCTTATAACGATATTCCCGGACCGATGGCTTATTTTTGCACGGGGAAAAGCAGGGTTCAGGGAACAAAAACGTATTATATGAGTACAGAAAGCCAGCAGCGGAAGCGTATCATCATCATCGGGGCCGGATTTGGCGGTCTGCGCCTGGCGCGCAAACTGAATGGGACAGCATATGACGTGCTGCTCATCGACAAGCACAATTACCACCAGTTCCAGCCGCTGATGTACCAGGTCGCTACAGCCAGGCTTGAGCCTTCGAGCATTTCCTTCCCCTTGAGAAAAGTGTTCCAGTATTCAAAGAACGTCAGCATCCGGATCGCAGAGGTAGAGCGGACAGACCCGGACAACAAGACCGTTTATACTTCCATCGGTCCTTATACTTACGATTATCTTGTCATCGCACTGGGCTGCACGACCAACTACTTTGGGAATACCCGGATCGAGGAGAACTCTTTTCCCATGAAATCCGTGCCCCAGGCAATGGCCCTGCGCAACCGGATCCTGCAGACCTTTGAAGACACGGTGATGGCGGGTCCTGCCGAGCTGGAATCCCATCTGAATTTTGTGATCGTCGGCGGAGGGCCCACGGGTGTAGAGCTCGCCGGGGCCATGGCCGAAATGAAAAAGAATATACTGCCCAAAGATTACCCCGGTGTGGATTTTTCCCGGTTTACCATCTTCCTGCTGGAAGGTTCCCCGAATACCCTGAACGCTATGAGCGAAGCCTCCAAAATAAAGTCGAGGGAATATCTGGAAGCGCTGGGCGTGCTCGTCCGGACAGGCACCGTCGTGGAGGATTATGATGGCACCACGGTCACGCTAAAAGGAGGGGAGACCATCGTCTCCAAGAACCTCATCTGGGCCGCGGGGGTGACGGCCAATGTCCTCAATGGGATCCCCGAAACCAGTATGGCCAGGGGACACCGGCTGAAGACCGACCGCTTCGGAGCGGTGGAAGGATTGAATGGAGTCTATGCGGTAGGCGATATCGCGTACATGCCCACGCCCAAATATCCTAACGGACATCCCCAGCTGGCAAACGTGGCCGTGGCGCAGGGCCTTTTCATGGGAGACAATTTTAAAAGAATGCTCAGCGGTGTTCCTCTGCTGGAATATGAATATAAGAACAAGGGCACGATGGCGACGGTGGGCAAACGCAAGGCCGTTGTCGATCTGCCCGGGTTCAGCTTCCAGGGCCTTTTTGCATGGCTGACCTGGATGTTCGTTCACCTGATGCTTATCCTCAGCGTCAAGAACAAGCTGGCTATTTTCATCAACTGGATGATGAGCTATTTCGCCAATGACTCTACGCTCCGGCTCATGCTGAAAGCCGACAGGAAGGGATGATTAAGTATTATTCCTTATTTTTGCCCTGCTTAATGACCTACTATGGCAGAAATCATTGTCGAATTACGGCACGCGAACATATATCAGGGGGGTAACCTTATCCTGCAGGATGTGAACATTATCGTGAACAAGGCCGAATTTGTCTATCTCGTGGGAAAGACAGGCACCGGTAAGTCCAGCTTGCTGAAGACCCTTTACGGGGACCTTCCCCTGAGAGAAGGGGAAGGACAGGTCGCCGGATTCAATTTAAGGGATATGGACTGGAAAAAAGTCCCTTATCTCCGCCGTACGCTCGGCGTCGTTTTTCAGGACTTTCAACTGCTCACTGACCGCAATATCAATAATAATCTGAAATTCGTGCTGAAGGCCACCGGCTGGAAAGACACCCGGCTGATGGACGAAAAGATCGCCGATGTGCTGGATAAAGTGGGATTGAAATCGAAGGGGTTCAAGATGCCCTTTGAATTGAGCGGCGGCGAACAGCAGCGAGTAGACGTGGCGAGGGCTCTGCTGAATTCCCCAAAGCTGATCCTGGCCGACGAGCCTACCGGTAACCTCGACCCCGAGACCTCCGACGAGATCATGCAGCTGCTTTTCCAGATCTCAAGGGATTATGGCACGACGATCATCATGGCCACACACGATTATATCGTCATCAATAAATTTCCCGCCAGAATGGTGAAGACAGAAAGAGGGAAGGTGATGGACAATGCTACCATATCCATCGAATAAGACGCTCAGCGTTCTCCCCGTTGTTGAATTGTTTACCCAGCAGCTCCGTTCTCAATGCGACCTCTTCCGCCGTGAAAGGACGCAGATATAATTCCATGATCTTTTCCTGTATGGTCTCTGCATCATCGCCGATATGACAGGCTTGTTCCAGCCCCGTAGTCTTTACGGCCTGCGTGTTGGCTAAACAATGCCGGCCATTGAATAAGGCATTCAGCAGCTTCAGCTTCACGCCTGTGCAGTTAAAGGAGGGGAGTATGTTGATCTGTGCCTTGCCGATGAGGTCCTGGATCTCTTCTTCCGATGGATTGGGGATCAGACATGCATGCTGGTAATTGGAGATAAGCCGGCTTAGCCGCGCAGAAGGATCTTTACCGGTGATGATCAGCGGTATCTGCAACGAACTGAAGACTTCCTTTAGCAGCCAGATCACTGCCTGCTCGTTCTCCGCTACGGACAGATTGCCGTGATAAAGACAGAAACAGCCCGTGCCCTCCCGGCTCTTTACTTCTCTGAACGGGAGAAAGACCGGCAGCGTATAGGCGCGGGTGGCCCCGAACTCACAACGGTAAAGCCCGGTGTCCTTGTCGGACACGGTCAGCACCAGCGCCCGGTCGGCGATACTTTTCTCGTATTGCCGCAGCATGTTGCTTTCGTGCAGGTAATATAATTTTTTGAGCAAAGATTTTTCGCAGTGATACAGCTGCCGGTAATACTGATATTCTACATTGTGCAGCCGCAGAATGACCTTACGCTTGTTGAATCGTTCGTCGCCCAGCAGGTAAGAGCAGTGGATCCCTTCCAGCAGGATAGGATATTCGTCTTTCAGCAGATCTTCTCTCAGGGCCTCGCTGCTCCTCGAACAAACGATATAAGGCAGCCGGTGCGAAAACCCTTTGTGCCCCTCGCGGCGGGAATAATAATAGACCTGTTCACAATAATTATCCAGTTCCGGCTGCTCTCCACGGCCATATTCAAAACAATGCAGGATGATCTTTACCCCCGCATCATGCAGAGCCCTGATCTTATAATAAAGATCGAAGACACCCCCGTAATCCACCGGGTACGGGACATCCAGGCAAACAATATGCAGATACTTGTCGCTCACGATCTATTAACTGTTTTGCAGCTCAACTTGTTCGAAAATTTCCAGTACGATCCGGCTTTCTTTTTCCCAGTTCAGCTCGCGGCGTACCCGTTCGGAGTTTTTTCTCCACTGGAGTAGCCTTTCCGGGTCATCGAATACTTCCCGGATGCAGGAGGCAATATATCTCGGTTCGTGATTCTCGATAAATGTGCCTACCTGATATTCATTCACGATCTTCTCCAGTTCTACCAGCCGGCTCACCAGTATGGGCACGCCGCTGTGCAGGTAATCGAAGATCTTATTGGGCAGCCCATAAATATGGTTGATATTGGTGGGCTTGTCGAGAGACAAGCCCAGATGGGCCTGCCGGGTGATATGTCTCAGCACTTCGAATGGCACCTTTGGGAAGATGGTGATCCTGTCCCCGAGGTCCTCGCGGCTGACCATTTCTTTTATCACGTCAAAAATATCACCTCCGCCAATGATCAGCAGATGGAATTGCACCGGATCCAGATAGCGCATGGCCAGGACCAGCTCCTCCACGCCTCTCTCGGGATTTATCCCTGCCCCCTGGAAGAGCAGGATATGCTTGTAACGCGGAATTTTCGAATCAATTGCGGCGAGCACGGATGACTCGGGGGTTGACGGGGAACTGTCCGGGCGGTGAGTCTGTGGGGATGGCGCTCCGCTGTCGAGGTAGGGCACATTGCGGACGGCCTTCAGCTCCTTGCCGTAATCTTTTTTATAGAGCTCGCAGAAGGAATCACAGATGGTATACACATAGCGCAGCCTCGGAAAGATCCAGGCCTCGATTGCGCCCCAGACCTTTTTTATGAACGGCTTACCGTTCAGCTCCGGCATACCCATATAGTACTCATGCGTATCATATACGACGGGCCGGCGTCTGATCTTCGAGGCGAGATAAGTGGCGGCCATCACGTCCAGGTCGTTGCCGAGGAAAATATCCGCCGGGGTGAACAGCAGCAGGAAGAACAGCCGCAGGTTGAACTCCGCATAGAAAAAAACCTTCTTCTGGAACAGGACCCTTATCCGGCGGGCTTTGTAGCTCCGTGTATTCAGCGGCAGGCTGCCCCTTCTCCGAGCACCGATCAGCAATACTTCGTATCCATGCTCATGAAGGGTGCGGCAGACCTTATGCACCCGCTGGTCGGTCACCAGATCGGATATAACGGTGACGACTATTCGCTTACCCATTGGCGGATACCTCCCTGATCAGCGCTTCGCTGATCTTTACTGCCGCATGGCCGTCCCCGAAGACATCCGTTACAAATGGCTTGTCTCCCGACAGCAACACCTGCTGTTTGGCGAGGATATCTTCCACTGCCGCATCTGCGCGCAGGCAATTCCCATGTATAAAGATCTCCGGCCAGAAAGGGTTCCGCATGACCACGAGAGTTGGCTTCCTGAAAAAGAAAGCTTCCCGGGACAGGCCCCCACTGTCCGTCAGCACGGAACGGCAGGATTGGACCAGGGCCAGCATATCGAGGTAGCCCAGCGGTGGCGTGGTCATAAAAT
>DATHHO010000221.1:0-34994 GCA_035317125.1 Puia sp. | reverse complement strand
GTGGAATAACGACGGGGTATGGGTACACCCCCGTCAGGCAGGTCAGACCGAGATGGAATACCAGATGCGCAACTGGTATTATTTTGTCTGGCTCTGCGGAGACCATATCACCGAACAGCATATCCACAACCTGGACGTGATCAACTGGGCGATGGATGGATACCCGGTGAAGGCGCAGGGAATGGGTGGCCGGGAAGTGCGCAAAGGAAAGGATTACGGGCAGATCTTCGACCATCATTATGTGGAATTCCAGTATGGCAACGGAGCGACCCTGAACAGCCAGTGCCGTCATCAGAAAGGCACGATGAGCAAGGTGGACGAGCTGCTGATCGGCACCAAAGGCAAACTGTTCTGCGACAGCGCAAGGATCACCGATCCGAACGGAAAGCTGATCTATCAGTTTGACAAGTCGAAGGAAAATCAGCCTTATCAGACGGAGCATGATGAATTATTCGAGGCAATAGCAAAGGGTGAATATAAATTCTGGGATGCCGAACGCGGTGCAAAGAGCTCGATGACCTCTATCCTTGGAAGGATGGCGACCTATTCCGGACAGGCGGTGGAATGGGATAAGGCGATAAATTCCGGCATCAACATTATGCCATCGACCTATGCGTTTGACGCCGCGCCTCCGGTATTGCCGGATGCGGATGGACTCTACCCCGTGGCCGTACCAGGGGTCACAAAATTCTTTTAAACGGGATGCATCCAACTGCAATGCTTTTTTGCAAATCTCAAAACCGATTTACCAACCATGCAACGAAAAAAATTCATACAACGTTCGTTTCTGGCCGCGGGCTCTCTGCTGGGTGCTTCCGGACTGAATGCCGCTCAGGGCGCGCCCAGCGACAAAACGTTGGCCGGACGACTGGCTGACAATACAGGCTTGCCGGCCCACAATCAAAACCTGTCGCGCAGCAATACCGACCAGCTTCAGGGTCATGCCGACCAGCCCTTCCATCTCAACTATGGCGTACACGACGGCATGTTCCGCAACAGTGCCGGGAATGATTTCATCGACCAGCTCCAGTTCGCTTATGACCATGGTTTCCGGGCGATGGAAGACAACGGCATGGCAAAGCGGCCGGAAGAGCAGCAGAAGAAGATCGGCGACGCCATGGCCCGGCTGGGCATGAACATGGGCGTCTTTGTGCTGAACAAGGGCGGCAACGGGGCCAACAGCACGGCCTCGGGCAAACCGGAGAACCTCGAGATCTTCCTGAAAGGCTGCCGTCAGGCCATCGAGGTATCCAAACGCTGCAATGGCAAGCTCACCACCGTCGTACCCGGCGACTTCGAACGAAACCTGCCGATGGACATTCAGACGGCAAATATCATAGACGCTCTGCGCAGAGGCGCTGAAATACTCGAGCCGCATGGCATTATCATGGTGCTGGAACCGCTCAGCGACACGCCGGATCTGTTCCTCCGCCATTCGGACCAGGCCTTCGCCATCTGCAGAGCGGTGAACAGTCCATCCTGCAAGATCCTCTTCGACATGTACCATATCCAGCGGAACGAAGGCGACCTGATCCATCACATGGATCTTTGCTATAGCGAGATCGCCTATTTCCAGATCGGGAATAATCCAGGTCGTAACGAGCCGGGCACCGGCGAGATGGACTACCGGAATATCTTTAAGCACATTTACAACAAAGGTTACAAAGGCATGCTGGGCATGGAACACGGCACATCCCAGCCGGGGAAGGATGGAGAGCTGGGCCTGATAAAAGCCTACCGCGAAGCCGATAATTTTCTTTGACAGACCATGCGGCCAGCCGCAAAAAATGAGCAGAAATGATCGGGGGCGCATCATCGATGCGCCCCTTTTATTATCGGGCGGGGTATGAAGTCCGGCTAATACTGAAAGAATATTTCCGTGGCCCCATAACCATACCGGGGATCATACCGGTTGATAAAAGACTTCACGCCTCTGCTCAGCCGCAGGATCTCATGGAGCTCGTCGCGGAGTTTGCCGCTGCCCAGCCCATGGATCACGATCATGGAGGACAGATGATGCACGATGGCCAGGTCCAGGTATTTTTCAAAGGTCTGCAGTTGCAGGGTGAGGATCTCGAAGTTGTCGAGGCCGATCCATTTTTCGGTCAGCTTTTCGATATGCAGATCCAGCTCCTGTTTGGCTGGCTCCAGATGCTGTCGTGCGCGCGAGGCGTCATAGATCCGGAATCCCGATCCGCCCAACCTGCTGGTGTCGACAACGGACTCTTCCTCCAGCCTGTCGGGGTACTGATCGAAAAGCTTAAAGGAAAAGGTGGCTTCCCCTTTTTTCTTTATTTCTTCGATGCGGCCAAAGACCTGTTTGGCCCGGAGCTTCAGGGTGGTCTCGAAATGTTCTGCCTTCTTTTTATCCGGAGTGGTCAGCGAGAAATCGAAGGAAAACACGGGGTTGTCGTTCAGATTGGCAAAGGGGACATCATGCAGATAAAAATCCTGGAAGGGATACACCTGATTATCCAGTTCGAAATCGGCAGATCCCGTATCCTGTGCCGCGCCACCCCCTGTCATCCGGGGATAGGTGAGCTGGTAGGAGAACAGGAACCCGGATTTTGTATTATTGACCAGATGGACTTTCAGCTCATCGACGATATCATCCCCGAATTCATCGCTGTCAAAAACGGGCAGAAAGGTGAGCCATACTCCGTCCTCCACCCTGGCAATGCGTTCTTTGTTGGTCTGCTGGCTGGCCGCCGGCTTTTCGGCGGGGATCTGGTCTATGAATTTTTTCTGTTTTTTCTCTGGGAATAATTTCTTCTCGGTGAACCGTTTGAAATACGGGAAATCGAGCTGGTCTGTATAAGCCGGGAATTTTACGCCCCTGACCTCTACCAGCACCATCTTGTCATTGATGATCTCCATCACCTCCCCTTCTTCATTGGAATGCTGAATGACGACTTTATCTCCTGGCTGGAACTTCATGCCGCAAAGTTACGCAGGATCGTTCAATTTACTCCTGCGGTATCCGTACATGAAATAGATAGCCAGACCGATGGCCATCCAGACGAAGAACCATTTCCAGGCGATGGCGGGGATCTCGACCAGCAGATAAGCGCAGAAGAGCACACCCAGGATCGGGATCAGCGAGAATTTTTTGGCGAAGGTGGCGATGGACAGGATGGTGACCAGCAAGGTGAATACGAGGAAGAGCATTTCCGTAAGGTTGTCATGGGCCAGGTTCTGCAGGGCGGTCTGTATACGTGACCAGAACAGATAGAGGAACAGTGCATACAGGAAAGGCATGATGTACCGGCCATTGATATAAGGCAGCTTGAACCCTTTTTTACCGACATTACTGATCCTTGGCAGGATCAGCACGCCCCCCGACACCAGCACAAAAGCGAATAGCGTGCCGATGCTGGTCAGCTGGGTCATCAGGGAGCTTTCCATAAATAAGGAGGGCACCGCCACCAGTATGCCGGTGATGAGGGTGGAAAACCAGGGGGTCTGGAAGCGCGGATGGATCTTCCCGAAAGCTTTTGGCAACAGTCCATCCCGGCTCATGCTCATCCAGATCCGCGGCTGTCCCAGCTGGAATACCAGCAGGACGCTCGTGGTGGCTACCACGGCGCTGATGGATACGACATACCCTATCCATTTCTGGTGCACAGCCTCAAATACAAAAGCCAGCGGATCGGTGACATTCAGTTTGGAATAATTGACCATGCCCGTCAGGACCAGGGCGATCAGAATATAAAGGATGGTGCAGATCAGCAGGGAATAAAGCATCCCCTTGGGCAGATCCCGCTGCGCATCCTGACATTCCTCCGCCGTGGTGGAAATGGCATCAAAACCGATATAGGCGTAGAATACGGCAGATACTCCCAGCAGCACGCCGCCAAAGCCATTCGGCATGAACGGATGCCAGTTGCTGGTCTTTACAAAAAAAGCGCCGACGATGATCACGAGGATGACCACGGTGATCTTGAACATCACCATGAAATTGGTGCTTTTCTTGCTCTCTTTGATCCCGATATAGGTGATGAAGGATATGATGCAGACAATAATAAAAGCAGGGAAATTCAGGAAAATATGATAGCCGCCAATGACCGGAGCGGAATTCCAGGCCGAAACCGCCTCCCGCAGATTATCCGGCAGCGCGGTCCCTTTTGCCAGCACGGCCTGAGCCGCCAGGAAGGAGGCCTTACCCGTTCCCGGATCGGTGATCATCCAACCCGGCAGGTGGATATTGAACCCTTCCAGCAGGTTGTTGAAATAACCGCTCCAGGCGATCGCTACCACGATATTGCCGATAGCGTATTCCAGGATCAGCGCCCATCCGATGATCCAGGCGACCATCTCGCCGAATGATACATAAGCATAGGTATAAGCGCTGCCGGCGATAGGCACCCGGCTGGCAAATTCGGCATAGCAAAGAGCGGAAAAACCGCAGGTGACGGCTGTGATCACGAACAGGATGGAAATAGCCGGGCCTCCGTCGTAAGCGGCCAGTCCGATGGTGGAGAAGATCCCCGCTCCCACTACGGCCGCAATGCCCATAAAGGTAAGGTCCTTCACCGTCAGCACTTTCTTGAGTCCTGTGCCTCCATGTCCGTCGCCAATCCCTTCCCTTGCGTCTTTCTGAATTTTTTCAAGAGATTTCCTGCGAAACAGTGAATTGGACATAGCAGTGAGTTTGGGTGGTAATTTAGGCAAAAATGGTGATCAGTGATCGCGCTGAATCAGGAAATTGGCCAGATGCGCCAGCGGCTCTTTCCGGCGGTTGAGCACGGCCGTGTCCTCGAGATGCTGAAATGCGGACTGAACATATTTTTCTTTGAGCTCCCGGGCCCAGGCATCGACGCCACAAGCCGAAAAGATAGCCAGCATGCCCGCGATCTTGTCGGCGGACGCCGCCTGTCCAAGTGCTTTGATCTCTTTCAACTGGGTGGACGAGGCCGTCTCCAGCGTCTTGATCAGCAGAAAGGTCTTTTTCCCGGCCACGATATCCCCTCCCGTCTGCTTGCCGAATTTAGCGGGGTCGCCGAAGGCATCCAGATAATCGTCCTGCACCTGGAAAGCCAGGCCCAGCAGCCTGCCGAATTCGTACAGGTGCTGCTGATTGCCCAGTCCCGCACCGCCCAGTACGGCGCCCATCTGCAGGCTGGCCGCAAGCAGGACGGAGGTCTTAAGCTGGATCATGGAAAGATATTCATCCAGCCCTACCTTTTCCCTTTTCTCGAAATCCATATCGAGCTGCTGACCTTCGCAGACTTCTTTTGCCGTGCTGTTAAAGAGCTGGAGGATCTGGCGGATATGCGGGGCCTGGACCTTGTTGATATATTCATAGGCCGCCACCAGCATGACGTCCCCCGCAAGCAGGGCCGTGGAAGGATCGTATTTTTCATGTACGGTCGGCATGCCGCGACGCAGCGGCGCCCTGTCCATGATATCATCATGGATCAGCGTGAAATTATGGAAAAGCTCGATGGCCGTGGCAAGCTGCCAGGCATCTGAGGTAATGTCGGCGAAGAGCTCGTTGCCCATCAGACACATGACGGGCCGGATCCTTTTACCACCCAGCTGCAGGAAATAGGAAGCCGGCTCGTACAGGCTGGCTGGCTGGGATGGAAAATGGGAAGTGTCAAACCGCCTGGCAAATTCCTTTGATAATTCTTCGAAACTAAGCATAGGGCAAATTTCTGCAGTGTTTTGTTTTCGCGGAGGCCCGCAGCCTTACTTCTTCTTCTTTTTATGATGCTTCTTCCCTTTGTGCTTATCTCTGTCCCGGCGCTGTTCACCGGAACCGCGCTGTCCTTCCGGCCGGCCATCACTTGCCCCGTCCCCACCAGCATCCGGACCCGCAGCCGCCCTTTCTTCTTTCTCCGCGGCGGTGATCACCCATTCGTAATCGAGCTGACGCTTGCCAAGATTGGCGGAGATCACCTTGATCGTGATCTTATCCCCCATCCGGAACTGTCTGCCGCTGCGTCTGCCGACCAGCGCATAATCGGTCTCGATATGCCGGAAATCATCGAATTCCAGCAAGCTGTTGAGACTGACCAGCCCCTCGCATTTATGCTCGACGGTCTCCACCCAGAATCCAAAAGCAGCCACACCGCTGATCACGCCCTCGAATTCTTCTCCAAGGAAATCCGACATATATTCTACCTGCTTGTATTTATTGGCGGCCCGCTCGCTGTCCATCGCCGCACGCTCTCTTTCACTGGAATGCCGGCACTTGGCTTCCAGGTCTTTGTCTATCTCAATTTTTTCTTCTAGTATCTGTTCTAATATTCTGTGAACCAACACGTCAGGGTATCTTCTGATAGGCGATGTGAAATGACAGTAGTGCTCAAATCCCAGCCCATAATGGCCGATATTCTCCGTGGTGTAGATAGCTTTGGCCATCGTACGGATACCCAGCTGCTCGAGGACATGCTGTTCGGGTTTACCCTTCACGTCTTTCAACATCGAGTTGAAGGATTCGGCGATGGCCTGCGGCGTTTTGGTATCGAATACATGGCCGTACTTTTTGGCAAATTCGATAAACGGGGTAAGCTTTTCCTTGTCGGGTGTATCGTGGACGCGGTAAGGGAAAGGGATCGGCTTCTTGTTCAGCCTGATCTTGCCCACGTCCTCGGCCACCGCCCGGTTGGCCAGGAGCATGAATTCTTCCACCAGCTGGTGGGCTTCCTTGCTTTCCTTGATCATGATACCGATAGGCTTGCCCTTTTCATCCAGCTTGAAGCGTACTTCCGTGGAGGAAAAATTGATAGCGCCTTTTTTGAAACGCTGCTTGCGCAGACGCTGCGCGATCTCGTTGAGGATCTCTATTTCTTTCTGATGAAGACCTGTTTTCTGTTCGATGATCTCCTGGACGTCTTCGTAGGTGAAGCGGTGATCGGAATGGATGACGGTCTTACCCAGCCAGTGTTCCTTAACCTCTCCTTTCGGGGTCATCTGGAAGATGGCCGAGAAGGTCAGCTTATCCTCATGAGGACGCAGCGAGCAGAGCTCATTGGATATGCGTTCGGGCAGCATGGGGTTCACGCGGTCGGGCAGGTACACCGAGGTAGCCCGGTTATACGCTTCCGCGTCCAGCGCAGTACCCGGCACGACGAAATGGCTGACATCCGCGATATGCACCCCGATCTCGAGGTTACCGTTCTTTAATTCACGTATGGAGATCGCATCGTCAAAATCCTTTGCATCGACCGGGTCGATGGTAAAGGTGAGTGTGCCACGCATGTCCTTCCGCTTTTTGATCTCCAGTTCTGCAATGGTATCCGGAAGTTTCTGCGCATCCTCCGATACCGGCTCGGGGAAAAAGAGCGGGAAGCCATTCTCCAGCAGGATATCTTTCATGGCCGCGTCGTTCACGTCGGACTGATCGAGGATCTGTATGACCTGTCCCTGCGGTTTTTTATTCTTCTCCCATTCCATGATCCGCACGATGACGCGGTCGTTATTTTTTGCACCATTGAGTTTGGAGAGCGGGATATAGATATCGGGCATGGGTTTGTCGGAATCGGCAATAAAGAAGGCGAATGCTTCGCTGATCTCCACATGTCCGAGGAACTCCATCTGTTTTCTCTCCAGCACCTCCACGATCTGCCCCTGCTGGCGGCCTGTCCGGGAAGGACCGGAGCCGACCTTTATACGGACCGTATCCCCATGCATGGCGGTATTGAAATCCGTAGGACGCACGAGGATGTCCTGTTCCTGTCCCTCTGCGATCACAAAGCCCATACCCGAGCGGGTGACATCCAGTCTTCCTTTCAGGATCTGGGAGGGGCCATCCCCGGACCCGGAGCCTTTGCCGGATGAGCCTTTGCCCTGGTAATTGCTTTTGCCGGAGTGGGAGCCTTTATTGGAAGAGCCCCCCCTATTGGAAGCGGCCCCTCTGTCTTTATCTTTCTTTTTCGTTTTCATTTTTTGAAAAGTCTGTTATGAATTTAACAATTAAATCAGTAAAACGGGGTTCTTCCCCGAATAAAAATCGCGGTTCGATCGGTATCACATAGATCGGCCAGCTTTCCAGCTCCTGCCTGAATTTGACCAGTCTCACCGCGTCCTTTTCGGTGGTGAGGATGATCTTGTTGTGGGCGGTGATCCCGGAGAACCGGCGGGTGATCGTATTCAGATCGTCGATGGTGAAAATATGATGATCGCTGTAGGACAGCTCATAGTAGGTTTTTGATTTTTCATTCAGCCATTTCTTCAATGGGGCCGGATTGGCGATGCCGGTTACCAGCAGCACTTCCACCCTGCCGTTGACCTGCGCTTTCTCTCCTTTGGTGATATGATAGGGCTGACCGTACCGGATAGCCGAAAAGAATACCTGCTGATGGTCACGGGGCTCGATCTCTGCAACGATCTCCTTCCGCTCTTCTTCGCCGAGCTCCTCCCTGCACTTGGTGACAATGATCAGATCGGCCCGCCGGTAGCTCGACGGGGAGTCCCGGAGGTCTCCGCTGGGAAGGTACCAGTCCCTGGTGAACAGGTTGGAATAGTCGGTGAGCATCACGTTCAACCCGGCTTTTACGGCCCGGTGCTGGAAGGCATCGTCGAGTACGATCGCCTGTGTTTCGGGCCGGTCATGCAGCAGCTGGGGTATGGCGACCATCCTCTCCTCTCCCACCGCGATAGTCACCCCGGGAAATTTGGAGTGGAACTGCATAGGCTCATCCCCGATATCAAGGGCCGTGGCGTTGCCGTCGGCAAGGGCATAGCCTCTCGTTTTACGTTTGTACCCCCTGCTGAGCACGGCAATTTCAAAGCGGTCTTTGAGGCTGCGGACCAGAAATTCCACCATGGGAGATTTGCCGGTACCGCCTACAGCTACATTGCCTATACAAATGATGGGCAGGTTGAACGAGGTGGAGACGAGGATATTTTTATCATAACACCAGTTGCGTATCCGGATGATCAGTGCATAAACCAGCGAAAGGGGAAATAAGAGAATGCGTATGGGCTTCAGCAATGGAAAATTAAGATTCATATAATGTATTCGGCGTATTCGGCCCGGCGCAAGGCTAAAATGGCCTGGCACATCACACGAAGTTACGTTAAATTGCTCAAACAGGGGTTTGGGGGTATCCGCCAGCAGGCCAGCAGGCAGGGGCCGTGGGCCTACCTTGCCCGGCCCTGGACTAAGCGCTGAACGCAGCCCGGAGGGGCGCGGCGAGCCTTTCCGCCTGTTCCAGGACAAATGCCCGTCCCGGACCGGCTGAATAAGGGATGGAACCAAAGGCCGGAATGCCCGTCCAGCGGACGATATCGGCTTCATAATGCCCATACTGGTCGCAAAAGATCCAGCCTGCCACCCTCAGTCCATAGGCCTTGCAGACCGCTGCTGTCAGCAGGGAATGGTTGATGCTGCCCAGATAGTTGCGGCTCACCAGGATGACGGTCGCGCCGAGCGCCATGATGAGATCGGGGACGAATTCCGTTTCGCTGAGGGGGACCAGCAAACCGCCTGCCCCTTCGATGACGAGTGGGCGTGCCCGCAGAGCGGGCAGGGCCGGAGGCGATCCGGAAGAGCCGGAAACCAGCGGCAGGTCCGGGGACAACGCAGACATCGTGGCAGATATCCGCCGGAGATCCCCTGCTATCCGCTCAATGCTGATCGTGACCCCTTCACCCCTGGCCGCGATATGCGGCGAGGCGGGCATGGCCAGACGATACGTTTCGGGATGAACCCTGCTGAGCGGATTGCTGAGCGCTCCCCTCACCCATTCGCTGTCCGTCCCATCGGCATATCCTGCCTGTACCGGCTTCCAGTAATCGGCCTGCAACGCTTCCGTTATGATAGCGGCCACAAGGGTCTTGCCCACTCCCGTTCCTATACCAGTGATGAATATGGGGGGGATGGGGCCTTTTGAAGAAATGGAGGTTTCCGGAATCATGGCGTCTTATTGACAAAGATCGAAAAAATGGTGGTGCCGTAATTACGCTGGGTTACAAACAGCGGATAGCCGGTATAGTTATTCCGGGGAGTGTGTTCGAGGACAAACCATCCTTTCTCCTTCAGTAACTGTTTTTCTGCGACCAGACGCGGGAGATCGTCGATATTTTCAAGGGCATATGGGGGGCCGGCGAAGATGAGATCGAATTTTTCCGTGCATTGCGCGATAAACCGGAATACATCCATCCGGATCGTTTTATAGTTGTGCAGGCCCAGCTCTCCGGCGTTCTTTTTTATAAAAGCGTACATGACCGGGTCTTTTTCGATCACGGTAAGGTCCTTTGCCCCCCTGGATGCCAGCTCATAGCTTATGCTGCCCGTACCGCCGAAAAGATCGAGCGTAACGAGTCCTTCCAGCTCCAGGTTGTTCTCCAGGATATTAAAGAGACCCTCCTTTGCCATATCGGTCGTGGGGCGGGTATGAGGCATCTTTGACGGTGGATTGACCCGTCGCCCCCCCAGCGATCCTCCGATTATGCGCATACGGCCATTTTCAATATGGATGAAAAATAATGCAGGGGCAGCTCCTTCAGCTCATCGGTGACCTTTATGCTTTCATCGATCTCCTCGAACGTGACCCGCAGGAAATATTTATGCAGCTCCTCGCTGAGCGTGGAATTTCTGTCGATGAGGCCACCGACCAGCAACAATACCTCATCCTGACTGATCTTCAGCTGGCGGCAGCAGTTCAGCAGATGATAGGCGACATCCTTTACATCCTGGTAATGAAAAGTCTGCATCAGATGGATCTTTCCTTCCTTCAGCACCAGCGTTATCATTTTATCGGAATAAAAGATCACTTTGATACAATCGTTCTGCTCCGTGGAATCGAACATCTTATAGCTTTTCAGCAGCAGGCTGTAATAGTGCCAGTATTTCCCCGCCGAGAATTGCTGTTGCAGCAGGTGATGCACATCCGGGGAAATGCGGTATACGTTGAAGAGCTCCCACCAGGGTATTTTTTCCGTAAGGATCAGTCCCTTCTGGAGATTGCCATGGACGATATCGGTAAGCTCCTTATTGGTGTCCATGCTGAACAGGGTCTCGGGCACAAGGCTGCTTTCGGGGAAATTATATACGAGCAGGGTCTCTTTTACCGGGCGCTTCAGCAGTTCATCCTGTGCCAGGATCTCCCGCACGGATTCGGTCAGCGTCTTGTCCCGGGTATGCTCAAGCTGAAAATATTTCACCGCCACCGGGCTCATGTTACGCTGGTTCAGCATTACGTAGGTGAAGGAATCGGGATTCACTTCCACCAGCAGACGGGACTGAAGCAGGTCCTCTTCGCTGATAGCGGATACTTCGATATGGAAAGCTGGTTTTAGCATAATTTTCAGATGTGCAATAATACTACAAAAGCCTGAAACCTGGAAAGTCGGATGACCCAACGGTCAGGAGCAGGTATCGTCCCGGAAGGAGCGTGCCTTTCGGTCCGAATACTGTACCTTGCACTCCTTTTTCAAATGGCTGACCTGTCAAATACCGATCAATACAAAGTAGCGATCAGCTACCGCCAGATCCTGCGCATGGCGCTGCCGATCAGCCTGGCCATTTTCGTGCCGCAGATCAATTTCATCACCAATAATATTTTTCTCGGTCGCCTAGATGAAACATCGGAAGCATTGTCCACCGCAGGCATCACCGGCGTATACTATCTGCTGTTCGCCGCGCTGGGTATGGGCCTCAACAGCGGGTTGCAGGCATTGATCGCCCGGAGGGCGGGTGAAGGCAGGATCGAAGAGCTCGGCAAGCTTTTCTCACAGGGCCTGTGGATCTGTCTTGGCCTGGCCTTTCTCGGCATCGGCCTCACGTATTTCGTCGCGCCCAGCATACTGTCTTATTCCCTGCATTCCCATGCCCTGCTGGATCAGGCCATGCAGTTCCTGCGCATACGCATCTGGGGGCTGCTGTTCCTTTATATCTATCAGATGCGCAATGCGCTGCTGGTCGGGACCAATCAGAGCAAATATCTGGTCTGGGGCACCCTGGCCGAGACAGGCGTAAATGTCCTGCTGGACTATGGGCTTATCTATGGTCATTTTGGATTGCCGGCCCTGGGATTCAACGGGGCCGCGATCGCGTCCGTCATTGCCGAAGCGACGGGTATGCTGGTCGTATTCCTCGTCATCCACCGAAAGGGCATCGGCAGACAGCTTCAATTATACCGGCATATCCGCTTCGATTCCGTGAACAGCCGGCTTATCCTGACGCAGTCCTCTCCGCTGGTATTCCAGTATGCCATCAGCATCCTGAGCTGGATCTTTTTCTATATCCTGATCGAGCACCATGGCCGGCAGGCCCTGGCCATCAGCAGCACCATGCGGAATATCTTCGGCCTGTTCGGAGTATTCATCTGGGCTTTCGCCTCTACGACCAACGCGATGGTCAGCAACGTGATCGGGCAGGGCAAACCCGACCGGGTGTTCCTGCTGATCGGACGGATCGTAAAGCTGAGCATGGGCTCGGCCCTGATCATCGCGGTCGTGCTGAATGTGTTTCCGGAAATATTCCTGTCCATCTATGGGCAGGGAGCAGGTTTCAGCGAGGCTGCCATTCCCATCGTGCGCGTAGTTTCCACGGCGCTGATCATGATGTCTTTCTCGACGGTGTGGCTGAATGCCGTGACGGGCACTGGCAATACCCGGATCACGCTCGCGATCGAGTTCATCACCATCGTATTCTATTGTCTCTACGTTTATTTCATCCTCGAGCGCTGGAAGCTGCCGATCCTCTACGGATGGATGTCCGAGTGGGTGTACTGGACATCGATGTTCAGCTTCTCCTTCTGGTATATGCGGAGCGGAAAATGGAAAGGGAAGATCATCTGAGTACGGGTGTGGGCGGCGGAGTCCTAGTTCCAATCTTCCAGCAGCTTGCGGCCCTCTGCCTTTGCCCGTGCATCATCCTGCATCTTATCGGGAAGGATGGCCATCTGCCGCAGCAACTGGAGGGCACGGGCTTTCTGGTCCGCGCGCTTATAGGCCTTCGCCAGTTCAAGGTAATTGGGTATAAAACTTGGGGCCAGGGCCTTGCTTTTTTCGAAGTTCCGGATGGATTCATCCAGTGAGGCCGCTGGCAGCGGAGCGACGAACCATTTGGCAAAGGTCCTTTCGATGGCATTGAGGTTGCTGATCTCGTAATGCCATCGTCCAAGAATATGATAAGGTTTAAAATTGGTAGGATCGGCCCTGATGGCTTTTTCGGCGTATTGCTTTATGGCGCCCGCAGATGCCACTTTCTCCTTGCTGCCTTCGACGATCGCCATGCGCGCCATCGAAAAGGCCATGACGATATTGGATTCGCTGCTGTTGGGATTGACGCGGTAGGCAGCATCCGCATAGGTCCGCCCATCTCTGAAATAACCCAGCTTTTTATCCTTGGTAGGCTGCCGGTTGCCGATACGGCAGGATAACTCGCTGCATCTGCACAAGGCCGTTATATTACGGGGGTCGAGGCGGACGGCTTCGACATACTTCAGCAGCGCCTCATTCTCGCGGAAAGTGGCTTCGTATATGGCTCCCTGCCTGAGCAGCTCGGCGATATCCTGTTCGGAGTTCCGGAAAGGCAGGAACAGGAATAATAATAAAATTGACCGTTGTATCAGGTGTTTTCTTTTAGGTGCTGTTCTTATTCTTCGAAATGTTTGTGCAGCGTGACGCCCGCTCTCCCCTGGAAATTACCGATCGGCGCCTGTAATTTATAAATTGAAATGCTGGCCTCGCTGATGAACGGGTATTGAACTTTGATCTCTCTGATGATCTCATCGCCTATCTTCTCCAGTAAGGGAGAAGGCTGTTGCATCCGTTGCTGTACGATCCCGAAAAGCCGTACATAATTGACCGTGCTGGAAAGGGTGTCGAAGCTGCGCTTGCGCTCGTCATATATAACGTCCAGGTTTACCTCGAAAGTATTCCCGGTGATAATTTCTTCCTCGTATACCCCATGGCGACCGGAAAAGATGAGGTTATGTAACTGAACTGTAACCATGTTGTTATGAGAGTTTATACTTTTGAGGACGGACGCTGGCTCAGGCGAGTCCCTTTGCCGACAGGTATCGTTCCGCGTCAAGCGCCGCCATACAGCCGCTGCCTGCTGCGGTGACAGCCTGCCGGTAAATTTTATCCTGAACATCCCCGGCTGCAAAAACACCTTCGATATTGGTCCTGGAGGTGCCCGGGACCGTCTGTATATATCCAGCCTCATCCATATCCAGCCACTCTTTAAAGATCACCGAATTGGGCTCGTGGCCGATGGCCACAAAAAAACCACTCAGGGCCACGTCCTGTTTCGCACCCGTCTTGCTGTTATGTATGCGCAGTCCTTCCACCTTGCTCTCCCCCAGCACTTCTTCCGCCTCGCTGTTCCAGTATATTTTGATGTTCGGGGTCTGCTGTACTCTTTCCTGCATGACCCGCGAGGCCCGCATTTTATCGCGGCGTATGAGCATGTGAACGGTGGTGGCTAATTTGGACAGATACAGGGCTTCTTCTGCGGCCGTGTCGCCAGCTCCCACGATGGCGACTTCCTTGTTGCGGAAGAAAAACCCGTCACATACCGCACAGGCACTGACGCCATATCCATTAAGACGCTGCTCGCTCTCGAGGCCCAGCCATTTTGCCGAAGCACCGGTAGCGATGATCACCGAATCCGCTGCAATAAGCTTTTCTTCGTCGATCCATACCTTGAACGGATGACCGGAGAAATCCACTTTCGTGGCCAGCCCATACCGGATATCGGCGCCCATGCGGGCAGCCTGCTTTTCAAAATGTATCATCATTTCAGGGCCCTGCACGCCGTCTGGATACCCTGGATAGTTTTCTACTTCGGTAGTGATCGTCAACTGGCCGCCAGGCTGGATCCCCTGGTAAAGGACCGGCTTCATATTGGCGCGGGCCGCGTAGACGGCTGCCGTATAACCGGCGGGACCCGAACCGATGATCAGACAATGTACTTTCTCGCTTGGTTCTGTTTGCTCCATTCTTGATAAAAATTTAAAGTTGCCAAAATTAACTTTAAATGAGGAAAAATTGTGTCATTTAAATGACCCTAACAAAAAATCCCGGCAGATGCCGGGATTTTTCATTTATGTGAGGTCCGGGACTAACCCAGATATGCTTTTAAGGCATTGCTGTAACGCGCTTTTTGCAAACGCTTGATCGCCCTTTCCTTGATCTGACGGATACGTTCTTTGGTAAGATCGTATTTCTGACCGATCTGCTCGATGGTCACTCCATTCTCGCCATCCAGACCAAAATAGGCATTCACAATTTCCGCTTCGCGTGGGCTCAGCGATTTCAGGACCCTGCGGATTTCGGCCCGCAGCGAATCTTTCATCACATCATCATCCGTTTCATCACCACCCTCCAGCAGATCGCCCATAGCCACATCTTCGGCCTCGTGTACCGGGGCGTCGAGTGAACTGTGACGGGTGTTGCTCTGGAAAATGTTGTTGATCTCGGTTTCGCTCATTTCCAACAATTCGGCTAACTCTTCCGTGCTTGGCTCTCTTTCGTGTTCCTGTTCGAAAGCCATGTAGGCTTTATTAGCCTTGTTATAGGTGCCAATTTTGTTTTGAGGCAGGCGGACTAATCTGCCCTGCTCTGCCAACGCCTGTAAGATCGACTGGCGGATCCACCATACGGCGTAAGAGATAAACTTGAAACCTTTGGTCTCATCAAAGCGTTGCGCCGCTTTTATCAGGCCGAGGTTGCCCTCGTTAATAAGATCGCTAAGCGATAATCCCTGGTGCTGATATTGTTTTGCTACGGAAACCACAAAGCGCAGGTTGGCCTGCACGAGCTTGTCCAAAGCCTTCTGATCACCCATCTTGATGCGCTGGGCCAGCACCGTCTCCTCTTCAGGAGTGATCATCGGGATTTTGGAAATTTCCTGCAAATACTTCTCAACCGCCTGAGAATCACGGTTAGTAATCTGTGTAGCAATTTTGAGTTGCCTCATATCTAATAATAAAAAGGTGACAAAATAATTGTCGGGTACTGATCAATAAACGTATGAAAGGCTGAGGGAGTTCAGGGAAAGTTGCAAAAAAGATGTTATAGTTTATGTCAATCCGTCCAGAACCGTCTGCAAAAATAGCAACGGAAATCGGTACTTCATAGCGTTCTGGATGAAAATTAAAAAATTTTAATCCCATTTTTACTGGACTTATCAACAACAGAACAGAATAAAACCTTTTTAAAATCTCCGGATACCCTTTGCAGATACTGGATCCCGGTAGCTTTCGCATATCATTAACAGTTTTGGGGATCGATTGGTTCGTTTCCGAAAAAAATAATTAAAAAAATTTGCATAACTAATCTTATAGTTATACATTTGGGCTATAACTAAGAATATAGTTATCCAAAAAAACAATATGAACGTAAACAAACCGCTGACAAAGGCCGAAGAGCAGGTAATGCTGGTGCTCTGGAAGCTGGGAAAAGGCTTTCTGAAGGACATCATCGACCTTACCCCGGAGCCAAGACCACATCCCAATACGATCGCTACCCTCCTGAAGATCCTCAGCGAAAAAGGGTTCGTCGAATACGAGGTCCAGGGCAGGAATAACCTGTACAAGCCCAGGATCGGTAAGACAGAATATGGAAAGAAGGGCATCAATCAGCTCGTAAAAGGGTATTTCGATGGATCCCCGGCTAAGCTGGTTTCGCAGTTCGTCAGCGATAATAAGCTGAGTATTAAAGAACTGGAAGACCTCTTGCAGCAAATTAAAACATCCAAAAACCTGGAACCATGACCATCCTTCTCTATCTCGCCAAAATGATCCTTGTCTCCGGCCTTCTGTATGGCTATTACGGACTGTTCCTGCGCAACAGGTTGTTCCACCGGTATAACCGGTATTACCTGCTGATGGCCGCCGCTGTGGCCGCCATTGTCCCTTTTATCGCTATTCCCCTGCATCCCCATACCCAGACCGCAGCCGGTTTTGTAAAGACGCTTCAGGTGATCAACGCCGGGCCATGGGAAGAACAGGGTGCTGCCGGTATGGCCGCCGGATCATATCCCCATTGGCTCACTATTACCAGAGGTATAGGGTTGTTGTATACGACCGGCGTATTATGCTGCGCATTGGGGCTCGTCCGTTCGCTGGTCTATATCGCGCGTATCCGCCGGAAATACCAATATGAGATGATCGACCGGATACGCTTTTATAATACGGCCGAGCCCGGTACGCCCTTTTCCTTCTTCCGGATCATTTTCTGGAACCGGGATATCCCGTTCGACAGCAGACAGGGACAGCAGATCTTCCGGCACGAATGGTATCATGTGCAGCAGAGACATTCCTCCGACATGCTTTTCCTTGAACTCCTGTGCAGCGTCGCCTGGTTCAATCCCTTTTTTCATCTGATGAGAAAAGAGATGAAAGCCATCCATGAATTCCTGGCCGACGAACATGCCCTTGCGCCCCAGGACAGGCTCGGCTATGCCGAATTGTTAGTAACGCATGCCATCAGGCAAAAAAATAATGGTATCGCCCACCCTTTTTCACAACACGAGATCAAACGCCGCATCCTCATGATCACACAATCCAGTCCATTCCGCCGCACCGGCGGGTATTTCAGCCGGGCAATGGTATTCCCGATGCTGATGGTCCTCTTCAGCGCATTTGCATTCCGGGTCGTATATCCGGTAACCAGCCCTGTCTCCATGCGGAGCAGCGAGCCGATGACCGTGGTCATCGACGCCGGGCATGGAGGCTCCGACGACGGGGCCTGGTCCGGCAACGTTAAAGAAAAGGACATTACACTGGCACTCGCCCAGAAGATCAATGAGCTGTCCGGCCAGTATGGCGTGCAGGTGGTCCTGACCCGCAACAGCGACGAACTGCCGGGCAATGCATCCACCAAACGAGCGGGTCTTGAAAAAAGAGTGGAGATCACTACGGAGAAAAAAGCCGCACTGCTGCTTTCCCTCCATGTGAACAACACCGGTGCAGCAGAAAATACAAATCCCGAACACGGCTTCAGCGCATGGATCTCCGCAAGAAGGACGGATAAGAACGGGCAGTTGCTCGCTACCGCCCTGCTCCAGCAGTTAAGCACCATTTACGCGATCACCCCCGCGATCCGCCAGCGTCAGGGGAGCGGTGTCTACATCCTGGACCATAGCCCCTGCCCTGCCGTGATCCTCGAATGTGGATTTATAGACAAGCCCGAAGACCGCTCGTTCATCACCGACAGGTCCAATCAGGAAAAGGTCGCCCGGAATATCCTGCAGGGCATCGTCCGATACCAGCAGGGCAAATAACAACACCCCCCCGTAACACGATGGCCCCGCATGGCGGCCTGAAATTTCATTTTTTCAATTTTTTCAGATGAAAACATTTTTCGTCCCTGGCATCCTCATGCTGATGCTCGGCGGCATGGCCCATGCCCAGTCCGTCCCTCCGCGACACGCCGATACGATCTCACAGAAACCGAGAGTGGTGGAGCTGAAGACGGCGACGGTGACGGCGCGAAAACCGCTGATCGTGCAAAAGGCAGGGGTCACTATCGTCAATGTAGATGCGCTGATCTCCAATACCGGCGTCAATGCGCTGGACGTGCTCGGAAACACACCGGGACTGCTGGTGGATGACGACGGCGTCATCACCCTGAAAGGCAAATCCGGTGTCGCGGTATTTATCGATGGAAAACCTTCACAGCTCAGCGGCGCCGACCTCTCCAACTATCTCCGCTCCCTCCCTTCCGGCACCCTGGACAGGATCGAGATCATGAGCAATCCGCCCGCCCGCTTCGATGCGTCCGGTACGGCCGGCATCATCAATATCATCACCAAAAGGAGCAATGCAAAAGGGTTCAGCGGGAACATCACCGGCAATATAGGGCTCGGCATTTACGGCAGCTCCAACAACAATATCAATTTCAGCTACCGGCGCGACAGGCTGTCGCTTTCCGGCAATGCCAGCCTGAATGTGGGGAACAGTTTTTTCAGCTCCGACCGCTCCCGCACCTACACCAATCCCAATGGTTCCCCGCGTGCCTTCCTTCCGGAACATTATTTTGAACACAGCAACAGGGTCAGCCCCGGCGGCAGGTTCGGCCTCGACTATGACCTGACAAAAACGGCCCGGCTCGGTATAAACTTTGCCGGCTCGGCCGCACCCTACAATGAATGGGGAGATTATCGTTCCCGGTTCCTCGACGCCGGTGGAACGCTGGATTCCAGCAGGATCGTGAACAGTCATCTGCGGACGGACTGGACTTCCGGGATCATGAATATCAGCTTCCATGACAAACATTTCTCCGCCGGCTTTGATTATTATTCCTTCCATGACCGCAAGGATCAGGTGCTCAGCACCTCGATATATGCGCCGGATAATACGTTGCTCAGCAAGGATGATCTGCTGCCCCATCAGCCGCTGGCCAGCCATATCTATGTTGCCGGCGCCGATTATACCGGTCAGCTGGGAAAGACCGCCAGGCTGGAAGCCGGATGGAAAACAACCGGCACACAGAACAACGATATCTCCGAATATGCCGACCGGGTAAACGATACGATCACCGCGGATGCCACCCTGTCCAGTCAGTTCCTTTTCCGCGAAACGGTGTACGCGGGCTATGCTACCCTGACAAAGGAATGGATGGATTTTTCCGTGCATGCGGGGCTGCGGATGGAAACAACCGGAGCCAGTGGTCATCTACCTGGCAACAGCGCTCATGCCGACACGGCTTTCCACAGGGATTATACCGATCTGTTCCCCGATGTGCAATTATCCTGGAAGACCGACAGCGCGCTCAAACATCAGGTCTTTTTTTCCCTTGGCAGACGGATCAACAGACCCGAAGAAGGGCAACTGAACCCTTCGCGCTTCCTCTTCGACAAATCGACGTACATCACCGGCAACCCGCTGCTGAAGCCGGAATTTTCCTGGAATGCGGAATTATCCCATGTGTACAGACAAAATATCACGACCACCATCCAGTACACCGATTCACGCAACCTGATCCTGAATACTTACCAGCAGCTCGGGGAAGTGTTTATGGTGCTCCCGGACAATGTTGGCCGGGTCATCAATTGGGGAGTGAACGTCAACGCATCCGTTCCCCTTACAAAATGGTGTACCAGTATCGTATATACGGAGTTCTTCCGGAACAGCTACCGCCAGAGCCAGATGGTGGCCGGACCCGCAAACGCAGGCGGAAATACCTGGCTGATATCCGTCAACAACCAGTTGAAGCTTGGCCGGGGATGGGCGGGTGAGATCAGCGGCTTCTACCGGACCAGGCTCATCCAGCTGCAGAGCATCGTCCGCCCTCTCTGGTATGTCAATACCACCGTCCGGAAAAAATTATGGGCCGACAGGGCCACCATCAACCTGGGATTAAGGGATGTATTTCACAGCAGGGTGTTCCGCAGAGTGATCGATGCGCTGCCGCAGCAGACCTACAGTTTCAACAATACGGTAGATTCAAGGGTATTGTCGCTGTCCCTCGTGTACCAGCTTGGTAAGACCGGTAATAAAGCCGACCAGCGGAAGAATGATATGAAGGCGGAGATCAACCGGCTGAAAAGCGGGAATTAAGCGCATCAGTACACGATCGTTTCGCTTCCTGCCTTCAGCACCAGCTCTTTTTTACCGGAGGCTTCGACCCTGCCTATAATCTTCGCTTCGATGCCGAATTCCTGCGACAACGCGATGATCGCTGCGGCATCCGCCGGACCGGTGAAGATCTCCAGACGGTGACCCATATTGAAGACCTGGTACATTTCCCGGTTATCGGAATGAGAAGCTTCCTGAATAAGCCGGAATATGACGGGAGGCTCGAATAAGTTATCTTTTATGATCCGGAAATTCCCTGGCAGGTATTTCATGCATTTGGTCTGGCCGCCTCCGCTGCAATGGATCAGACCATGGATCTTGCCGAAGTGTTCATCCAGCAGCCGTTTGAGCACGGGAGCATAAGTCCGGGTCGGGCTGAGGAGAAGCTGTCCGATCGTGAGTGGGCCCTGTGCCGGATTCTCCCTTGGCCTGGGCGATGCTTCCAGACCGACCTCATCGGTCATCCGATGCGGTCCGATATATACGACGTGGTCGTCGAGCGTAGTATCATAAGATTCATGGAAACGCGCGCCATAGGTCTTGTGCAGCACATCATGCCGGGCGCTGGTGAGGCCATTGCTGCCGATGCCGCTGTTGTATGCCGTCTCATAGGTGGCCTGACCCGAGCTGGACAATCCTACGATCACATCGCCTGCCTGGATCTTATCGTTGGTGACCAGTTTGTCTTTTGGCCAGCGGGCCGTCATCGTCCCATTAACCGCGATCGTACGCACCACATCCCCTACATCGGCCGTCTCCCCGCCCAGATAGCGGATCTGAATGCCGTATCCCTGTAATTCATCAAAGAATTCCTGAGAGCCATTGATGATCATCTCCAGCACTTCACCGGGGATATTTCGTTTATTGCGGTCGATGGTCGAGGAGAAGAGGAGATTATCCGTAATGCCCACACAGAGCAGATCGTCGAGGTTCATGGCGATGGCGTCCCGCGCAATCCCCTTCCATACCGAAAGGTCACCGGTCTCTTTCCAGTATAAATAAGCCAATATGCTCTTGGAGCCTGCCCCATCGGCATGCATGAGGTTCACCCAGCCTTCCTCACCTCCCAGATAATCGGGATATATTTTACAGAACGCGTTGGGATATAATCCCTGACCGAGCTTTTCCGTAGCCTTATGAACTTCTTCTTTCTGGGCGGAGACCCCACGTTGAGCGTAAAGTGACATAGAGGGCGAAATTAATGATATTATCCGTTAGTTTTGCACCACTTTATCAAACCAGGATCGTCCTGTCTGAACATGGTTGTACACAGAAATATAGATAGTCTGCCCGATTTCCGCCGTGCCGTTATTACGATCGGCACTTTTGACGGGGTCCATACGGGGCACCAGCAGCTGCTGCAGCAATTGAAGGATCATTCGGCGCGTATAGACGGGGAAACGGTGATCATTACTTTCGATCCCCACCCCAGGAAGATCATCAACGGCAGACCTGGTCCCGGGGAGATCAGACTGATCAATACCCTGGAGGAAAAGATCGGACTGCTGTCCTGGCAGCAGGTGGATCATCTGGTGGTCGTTCCGTTCACGGAAGTTTTTTCACAGCTGAGCGCCGAACAATATATAAAAGAATTCCTGCTGCAGAAGTTTCATCCGCACACCATCATCATCGGATATGATCATCAGTTCGGCAAGGGCCGGCTGGGCAATTACCGTCTGCTCGAAGAGCTCAGCCTGAGCGGAGGATATGAATTACAGGAGATCCCTGTACATCTGTCCGACGCGATCTCCGTCAGTTCTACCCGGATCAGGGAGGCCCTCCTTCAAGGTGCTGTCAGGGAAGCTAATCATCTGCTGGGCTATGCATTCTTTTTTTCCGGCGAGGTGGTGGAAGGGAACAAACTTGGAAGGACGATCGGCTATCCTACCGCCAACCTCCAGGTCACCCACCCGGAAAAGTTGATCCCTGGAAATGGCGTCTATGCCGTGGATGTCGAGATCGCCGGGGACGAAGCGGCGATGGATTCGGCTGCGGAAGGCGATGGGGCGCTGCTGTCGCCGGCCAGGACAAAAAGAATGAACGGGATGATGAATATCGGCCTTCGCCCAACGGTGGGCGGCGGAACAAGGGTGATCGAAGTAAATATCTTTGATTTCGACGGATCGATCTATGGCCGGACCCTGAAGGTCTTCCTAAAAAAACATCTGAGAGGAGAGATCAGATTCTCCGGTCTTGACGCACTGAAAGAGCAACTGTCAAAAGACAAAGATCAAGCAGCAAATTGTTGATTATGACATATTTAAGAAAAATCCATGATCTTTACCACCATCTCCTTGAGCAAGGATGCATCTTCCGTTGCCGCACTACCCACCCCGATACTCCTCAGATTATAATTATGCAGCAACAATAAAGCGCTTTCTACCCCTGCATAGTTATAGTTCCGGGCTGCCATCATATAATCCTTTACAAAAAAGGCGTGAACGCCGATGGCGGCTGCAATGCTTTTCTCATCCTGAGATGCCTGGCTGAAGATCATATAGGTCTTGCTGAAAAAATTATACAGAGAGGGCAGGATCAGCTGGATAGGGCCGGCCTTGGGGTTGCCTTCGAAATACTGGATGATGCGGATGGCCTTTACCTTGTTTTTCTTTGCAAACGCGTCCTGCAATTCAAAGACGTTGTATTCCTTGCTCACGCCCACGTACCGTTCGATATCGTCTTCGGTAATATCGTTGCGACCGGCCAGATTCACCAGCAGCTTGTCTATTTCATTATTGATCCGGCTCAGGTCGTTGCCGATATGATCGACCAGCAGCAGCAGGGCCTTCTGCGAGATGGAATAACCTTTCTGTCTCACCAGCTCGGAAGCCCATTCCGGCAGCTGGTTGTCATACATCTTTTTCGTGGTAAGCACCTCAGCCTTGTCTTTTAACAATTTCGCGAGCTTGCTGCGACCATCTACTTTTTTTTCTTTGTAGGAAACGACGAAAACAGTGGAGCCAAGTGGCTTTCCGATATACGCTTCCAGTTTTTCCAGATCGCGCATCTGCTGCGCTTCCTTCAGCAGCACCACCTGTCTTTCCGCAAACATGGGATACCGGCGGCACGCATTGATCACAGCGGTCCAGTCTGCGTCCTTACCATAAAAAACGGTCAGGTTGAAGCCCGCATCCGCCTCCGACAGGATCTCATGCTCCGCATACTGCATCAGCTTATCTATATAGTATTCCTCCTCCCCTTCCAGCCAGTAAACGGGTTTGAATTGCTTTTTCTTCCAGTCGCCGAGGATCTTTTCAACAGACACAGAGTTATTTTTAGGGTGCAAAATTACATAAATCTATAAGAACCAGCCTCCAAACACAATAAAATGAGTTTGGCACGGTTTTAGTCTAAGAGGACAATGGAACATAAAAACTGTTCCGCCGTAGTAAAATAAATTTCTATAACATCTGAAAAACAATAAGCTATGAGTACGACGACCAACTATCCATCAGCGACTCCTCAGAGTCAACCCCCGAGAAGAGATTATAAGAATCTTGTCATCGGATTGCTTGCCGCAGGTTTCTTAGGAACCTGGGGATATTTACTCTGGAACAACAACAAACAGGAACAGGTCCAGACACAACAGCAATCAACGATTGCTAAAGTAACCGACGAAAAAGGACAATTACAGAAGAATTTCGATGACGCTCTGGTAAGACTCGATTCACTGACTGGCGAAAAGAACAAGTTGTCTACCCAGTTGAATGACAAGGACGGCCAGGTGGCTAAGCTAAAAAGCCAGATCCGCGGCATCCTCGGCAAACAGCATATCACGGAAGCAGAAAGAAAGAAAGCTGACGAACTGATCAAACAGCTGAACGAAAAGATCAGCAACCTCGAACAGCAGGTCGCTCAGCTGACCCAGGAAAATCAGCAGCTGAACACGGATAAGACCAATCTTACCCAGGATAAAGAAAAACTGACCACAGACCTGCAGTCGACTACGGTTGCCAAACAGGACCTCGAAAAGAAAGTAGACGTAGCTTCTACGCTGAACGCCTCGAACATCTCCGTTACTCCAATGCAGGAGAAAAAGAACGGCAAGGAAAAAGAAACAACTACCGCAAAAAGGGTTAATAAATTAGTTATCGGCTTCGATGTCGCTAACCGTATCGCTCAGACTGGCCAGACCGATGTATATGTATGCATCACCGGACCTGATGGCAAACCCATCTCTGTCCCTGCTCTGGGTTCAGGTACATTCACCAGCCGTGACGAAGGCGACAAGGTCTTTACCGCCAAGGTGCCTGTAGATTTCGAATCTGGCAAGACCAAGTCTGTCCAGTTCGCATGGAAGCAGAACAGCACTTTCGAAAAAGGAAATTACAAGATCGAGATTTATCATAATGGTTTCAAGATCGGCGAAGGAACCCGCGAACTGAAGAAAGGCGGTCTCTTCTCCTAGTAGAACGAATAGACAATATTTTTGAAAAACACCCAGAAGGGCCCGGCTATCGCCGGGCTCTTCTGCTTTCCGCCCCTCCCATACGTCCGACGCCTGGACGGTCGCAGCGTAGCCCGGGTCTACAGCAAGGCCCGCAACGCGGCGCGGCCCGTATGAACGATATTCGATTCACCTGCCTTCCGCCCTTCATATTGCAGGCTCAGCTCCAGATTGTTGCCAAGCTTCTTGGTGAGATCGATGCTCCACAGATAGTTCTTGCCGGGCAACAACCCTTCCAGCATCGTATACGCCACGGATGAAGTAGTGGCCGCCTTGGCGTCCTTTATCATATAGGAGATGCTGTTCAGCGTAAACTTAGACTGGATGGAGGTACTCTGCACGATATTGTATTTGAAGTCCGTGCTGAACGCCCCGGCAGAATACTTCTGATCCCCGAACTGCGGGGCATTCTGTTTATAGCTCAGCTTATATCCCAGGCCTATGCGGAAATTAGCCCCGCGGGTATAGGTAAGAACGGGTTCCACCGAATACTGGTTCAGCTTATAATTGCTGCTGTCAAAATTCGAGCTGGAGCTGAACAGGCGGTTGTCTCCCTGTCTCAGCGTGCCGCTCAGGGATATGGCGTGGGAAATATTCAGCCGCGTGCGCAAGGTCCATTCGGCGAATTCCCGGGTTTCATACCCATAGGTAAGCAGGGTCTTCGAGCCATTGCGGGTATTGGTGACATCGAAACCCCAGCGGGGGTCCGACCGGTTGAACGAGAACGTATTGACCAGGATCGAGCTCTGGGTGATCAGCGATGTATCGTTGAGTGGGGCCTTGAACGGATTCAGCTGCACGAATCCCTTTGCCTGCTCTTTCTGCGTGAGCTGCAGAGAGGTCTGCAACGTCATCCGGGACGCCAGCTTCAGGAGGCCGCTGCTCTTCTGCGGGTTGATGATGGCCTTTGGATTGATGGTGAGGCTATAGTTGAACGTGTTATAATTCGCCTTTATGTACTCATCGGTCGGAGTAAACACCTTGATGTACACGGCCTGATCGGGGAACTGGGCAAGCACGAACTCATTCAGTTGCTGGATGCCGTCGTTATTGACATCGATCCACGCATATTGTCCCGTACCGGCGGGTACCTGGAGATAAGTGTAGTTCTTTTTCTGCTCCTGCCCCGACCCTACCTCGTACAGCAGGTTGCCCCTTATCAGGCCCTTCCATTCGTTCACGATGTATTCCGCTCTGCCCAGCAGGCTGTTATCGGCAGCCTGGGTGGTAATGCCGGGGTTCAGGATCCGGAGATTGCGGTAGGTAGCGTTGAAATGGAACTGGTGGTGAGGGTTCTTCAGGAAATCTGCAAAAAGGTTCAGGTTCTGGCTGCGGTCTCCCTCCCGCAGCTTCTTTCCATTGGGATAGGAATTGGTACGGGTGAAATAGGTCATACCCCAGTGATTGGGATTTTTTTCCGGCGATTTGAGATAGGCCTGCACCGTCTGAAAGGCAAAGCTGGTCGCCGAGACCGTATCCTGCAGCCTGTCCTTGTTCTCATTGCGTTCAAGAGAATAGCTGGCGCCCAGCGTATAGTTCTTCAGATGGGTGAACTGTTTGAAAATATCCGCGGACGGCCGGAGATAGGTTCCCCTGAAATTGGAGCTGTCGCTGGTCGTGACGCTCAGTTGGTCGCTGATATGCCAGCCCTTTATTTCCTGTTTGTGGCTGATGATATTCCGTATACCCGTAAAGCTGTTGCCTCTGTCGTAACGGGCGATCTCATAGCGCAGCAGGTCCTGCTTTTTATTGTTCACCTGAAATAAGGCCGTATAGATCTTTTCGTCGGCCGGCGCCACGTAGAGGCCGAGGCCCCAGTCCCTCGTGAACTCTACCGGACGGAGTCGTTCCAGAGGCTGAAAGTTCGCTTCCACATATTCATAGCCCAGGCTGGACTGCAGCTGCCAGCCCTTTGAAGATGAGCCCAGCGCATGCACATGCTTAAGCTGAAATTTTCCTGCATAGCCATCGTCGTTCTTCTTGTCGATATTGGACAGCGTGTTGACGTCATAATGGCTTTTGGCAAGCTCCACATTCAGGGCAGTATTTTTTCCCGGAGTATAATCGGCGCCGACGGTGACCACCCGTTGTGTCTTTGGCGTCACCAGGAACTGGGCCGCTTCATAGAATCCCTGCATCTGACCATTGACGGGAGCTATCCACATATAAACATTCCCGTTCACTCCATTCTGTGCGGGTATATAGTTCCCAAGACCCGGCCCTACATTGATAAAGGACAGGTTGTACAGGGTTGTAGAGGGGTCTGCGGAAAAGACATATGCCGAATCGTGGAGCACCGTACCGGCTGCATTCGTATAGGTAGTGTCGATCTTTCTGTAAAGGATCTTACCGGCAGCAAAGGTATCGATGGTGGACACGGGATAAAAAGCATGGGAAGTGCTGTCGCCCAGTTTGCTGAGGAATTTCTGCTGGTCGGCATTCAGCGTCTGGTTGATCGGGGAATTCCTCGAATCGCTGTTGCTGAAATAGCCAAAGCGCAGCTTCAGCTTGTCGCCAAACGTCGCTTCATCATGCAGATAAAGGTTGACATTGAGATAATTCCTGTCCGCGTATTCGAATTCCACCTGTATCCTCGCATCCTGGGTGATCATGCGGTTCGCCGTAAACGTCACTTCGGCCGTGTTGTAATTGATCACATAGTCCTGATCCTCTCCCCGCTGCATAAGCTGCCCGTCGATATAGACTTTCTCCGTTCCGGCGAGCACGATAAAATAAAGCTCGTTGTTGGCGCCCGTCAGTTTATAGGGGCCCTGGTTGCCTTCCTGGCCCTGGAATATATTGCGGGTGAATTTTCCTTTGGCGATAGCGGCGCTTACGATGGTCTTGTTGGAAATATCCCGGGTCAGTTGATTGGCCGTCTCGAAAGACGCGCCCTGCATACGTTTGTAGAAACGCAGAAAATAATCCTGGGTCTGGCGCAGGTCGATGTCTCCCATGGTGAGGGCCCACCCCCTCTTTTTGAATTGCAGGAAGATCTTGTCGAATTCATTCAGGTCTGCCGTCGTTCCATCCGGCTGTATGGGGATGTTGTTGTCCGTGATGGCGGCGGAGATCTCGATGCTGTCGGCGAGATAACCGCTGATCTGTAGGTTGAGGTTGGAGGTGACCACGGCATCCTGACTGTTCCCAAAGGAAATAGACCGGCCGAAGCTACCGTTATAGGTGATGTTTCCGAAGTTAAAGAAATTGTCGGTGCCCGATCCGCTGCCGTTCCGGAATACATAAGGCTGCACGAGGAAATAATTTTCGATGCTGTCATAGTTGAACCGGCGAGCCAGAGAACTCAGTTTATAGGGAAATGACCGGTACTGGATGAACACACTGTCCAGCGCGGGCCGTTTCTTCCATATGAGCGTGGCGTTCACCCAGTCGAGGGTATAGCTGCTGTCGGTCAGTCCGAGAATGGAAAAGCTGCCAGGGATCATGCTGGCCGAATCGATGTGCAGTGGTATGGACCGGACAGGAATGAATTTCCGGTGAAGATTGGACAACGGTATATCCCTGATCTGGGTGTTTTTTCTCGGTATCGTGCCTGTGGCAGGCGCACCGCGTGAAGGGATACCGGGCACTTGTGACGCAACGGGTGTGGCGGCTCCTGGGCTCCCTGTGGGGACGGCGGGGCTGTGACCGGAGGAATCGGAGACTCTTCTAAAGGAATCGGACGACCGCCTGAGGGAGTCCGCACGACGTACCGAGTCGGGAAGATGCTTCAGGCTGTCGGCGATATGCCGGATCGAATCCGCGCGATGGAGGGAGTCGGAACCATATTTCAGGGAATCGGAGACGCGGCGGGTGGCGGCGGCGAAAGCGGAATCGTCGGCGGCAAGGACGGAGTCGAGGGCGCGTTTTATAGAGTCGGTGGCAGACGGTCTTGAAGGAGACTGCTGAGCCTTTGTTGCCATAAATGTGCAGCACAGGATCACGATAGTTATAAGCAGCCTCTGGATCAACAACCTTGGTTTTTCTTAAAATGCTTAAAATTAGGATTTATTGTATTAAATGGGACAAAATCAGTCAGTTATACAATACTGCTGCAGGATTGGCCAGGCGGCGGACAGAAGCGTATGGGCCGGGTGCCTGAAAAGGTCTGGAAAGGGTCAGGGGAGCTCTGTCGTAAAAACAGCCGGATTACCGGTTTCGGGCAGCTGAATGCCGGGAACAGTGCGCTTGGCCTGGAGATGGGGATCCAATACCAGATCGGCAGGGGTTGGCATGGGCGCTGATCCCGGCAAGGATCAGAAAAGTCAAGCTTCCTATGCCTTCGCCAGCGATTGCCTGGGATACATCTCTTCGCGCAACTGCTTGACCCTGCCATCTTCGAGGTATTCGTCGAAGGACATAAGACGGTCGATGATACCCGTCGGGGTCAGCTCGATAACACGGTTGGCCACCGTCTGCAGGAAAGTATGGTCATGAGAGGTCAGTAAGACGATACCTTTAAAATTGCTCATGCTTTCGTTGAAAGACTGGATCGATTCCAGATCGAGATGGTTCGTTGGTTCATCCAGAATGACCACATTGGGGTCCTGGAGCATCATACGGCTGAGCATACAGCGTACTTTCTCCCCTCCGCTCAGCACCGATATTTTTTTCAGTACTTCGTCTCCGCTGAACAACATTTTTCCGAGAAAGCTCCGCAGGAAGGGTTCGTCCACATCCGTGACATGAGGAGGCACGAACTGGCGAAGCCAGTCCATCAGATTCATATCCTTCTGCAGAAAGAAGGCGCTGTTATCGTTTGGAAGATATGCCTTGGTGACGGTGGTCCCCCACTCGATCTTTCCCTTATCGGCCGTCTCTTCCCCGTTGATGATATTGAAGAAGCTGGTCAGGGCCATATGGTCCCTGCTGACAAAAGCTATTTTATCTCCTTTGTTGATGCTGAAGTTCACATCCGAGAACAGCGGTCTGCCATCCTTTGCCGTCTTTGCGAGCTTTTCGATGTTAAGGATCTGGTTACCGACCTCGCGGAGCTGTTTGAAGATAATGCCCGGATAGCGGCGGTTGGACGGTTCGATATCTTCGATGGTGAGCTTTTCAAGCGCTTTCTTCCGGGAAGTGGCCTGCTTGGACTTGCTGGCGTTGGCAGAGAATCGGGCGATGAATTCCAGCAAGGCGGCGCGTTTGTCTTCCGTCTTTTTGTTCTTGTCGGACATTTGCCGGGCCACAAGCTGTGAAGATTCATACCAGAACGTGTAGTTCCCGGTGAAGATTTTTATTTTCTGGCGGTCCACATCGGCGACATGTGTACAGACGGAATCCAGAAAGTGACGGTCATGGGATACGACGATCACGATATTCTCATAATCGGCAAGAAAGTTCTCCAGCCAGCTGATCGTTTCGACATCGAGGTCATTGGTAGGCTCATCGAGGATCAGGATATCCGGGTTACCAAAAAGAGCCTGCGCCAGCAATACCCTTACTTTCAGGGTTCCCGACAGATCCTTCATCAGCGTCTCATGCAGGGATTCTTTTACGCCCAGATCGCTGAGCAGGGAGGCCGCATCGCTCTCGGCCGTATAGCCGCCCATCTCGCCGAATTCTCCTTCCAGCTCGCCGGCGCGGATGCCATCCTGCTCCGTAAAATCGGCCTTGGCATAGATGATGTCTCTTTCGAGCATCGTCTTCCACATTTTCTGATGGCCCATCATCACCGTGTGCAGAACGGATTTTTCATCGAAGGCAAAGTGGTTCTGGTTGAGCACCGCCATACGTTCGCCGGGGGTGATCTCTATAAAACCCTTGGTGGGTTCGATCTCACCCGCGAGTATTTTTAAAAAGGTGGATTTCCCGGCCCCGTTGGCGCCGATCACCCCATAACAATTCCCTTTATTGAAGGTGAGATTGACTTCATCAAATAAGACCCTTTTCCCGAAAGACAGGGTCACATTATTCACTCTGATCATTTGCTGATTTATTGAAGCCGCAAAGGTACGACAGATTGGGCCAAAAGAAGCAAAAAACCTTGCCGATTCCGGGGCAGGATCGTCCCGTCGGGGCCTGCACAGGAGTAGCCTCCCTGGAGCCTTGGGGCGACCGAAGGGAACGGCGCCAGGCCCGCCGACCCTATTTATCGGCCGTCAGGCCGGCAAGGCCGTATTCCGCATTCAGCCGGGATATATTGACGATGGATATCTCCTTGGGACACACGGCTTCACAGGCGCCGGTCGAGGTACAGCTGCCAAACCCTTCCTTATCCATCTGGGCGACCATATCCTTTACCCGGCTCCGGCGCTCGGGTGCTCCCTGCGGCAGCAACGCCAGATGGGACACCTTGGCGGATACGAACAGAAGGGCCGAGCTGTTCTTACAGGCGGCCACACAGGCGCCGCACCCGATACAGGCCGCTGCGGCAAATGCCGTATCGGAATTATCCTTCTCTATGGGGGTAGAATTGGCGTCAACCGCATTGCCCGTATTGACGGAAATATACCCGCCCGCCTGGATAATGCGGTCGAAGGAGGTCCTGTCCACGACGAGGTCCTTGATGACCGGGAAGGCATTGGCCCTCCAGGGCTCGACTACAATGGAATCGCCGTCCTTGAAGGCCCGCATATGGAGCTGACAGGTGGTGGTTCCTTCCCAGGGACCATGGGGCCGGCCATTGATATACATGGAGCACATCCCACAGATGCCTTCGCGGCAATCATGGTCGAAGGCAATGGGGTCCTTCCCTTCCGTGACCAGCCGCTCGTTGAGCACATCGATCATTTCCAGAAAAGACATTTCCGAAGAAATGCCGCTGACGGCATAGGTCTCGAAACCGCCTTTATCTTTCGCATTTTTCTGCCTCCAGATCTTCAGGTTGAGATTCATTGAATAGTGCTCCATGCTTACCTATTATTATGTGTGAACTTTACTGTTTTATTTATAGCTCCGCTGACTGGGGTGCGCCACATCGAATTCAAGATTTTCCTTGTGCAGTTCCCAGCTGCTGTCTCCCCTGAACTCCCAGGCCGATACGAAGCAGAAGTTCTCATCGTCGCGTTTGGCTTCGCCGTCCTCCGTCTGCATCTCTTCCCGGAAATGGCCGCCGCAGCTTTCCCTGCGGTCAAGCGCATCCTGACACATCAGCTCTCCCAGCTCGATGAAATCGGCAACGCGACCTGCCTTGTCCAGCTCAGGATTGAATTCCATCGGACCACCCGGTACGCGCAGATCGCGCCAGAATTCGGCTTTGAGGGCGCGGATCTCTTCGATGGCCGACTTCAGCCCCGCCTCGTTACGCGCCATGCCGCATTTGTCCCACATGATCTTGCCGAGGCGCTTGTGAAAGCTCTCCACGCTCTGGGAACCGTTTATATTCATCAGCTGATGGATCCTCGCCGCCACCGCTTTTTCAGCCTCTTCGAAGGCAGGATGCGAAAGGGGGATGTCCCTCGTCCGGATCTCATCTGCCAGATAATTTCCAAGCGTATACGGGATCACGAAATATCCGTCGGCCAGCCCCTGCATCAGCGCGGAAGCCCCCAGCCGGTTGGCGCCGTGGTCGCTGAAATTCGCTTCGCCCAGGGCATACAATCCGGGCACGGTGGTCATCAGTTCATAATCCACCCAGAGGCCGCCCATGGTATAATGAACGGCTGGATAGATCCGCATGGGCGTGGTGTAGGGATCTTCGCCGGTGATCTTGTTGTACATGTCGAAAAGATTGCCATACTTTTCCTTTACCACCTCGGTACCCAGATGGCGTATCTCTCCGGCAGCGGGATTATCGATGCCATGTTTGCCGCATTCTATTTTTCCATAGCGCTCTATGGCAGAAGCATAATCCAGATAAACGGCCTGCCTCGACGATCCCACTCCGTAACCGGCATCGCAACGCTCTTTGGCTGCACGCGAAGCTACGTCGCGCGGTACGAGGTTTCCGAATGCAGGATATCTTCTTTCCAGATAATAATCTCTTTCTTCTTCGGGGATCTCGGAGGGTTTGCGGGTATCGTTTTGTTTTTTCGGCACCCAGATCCGGCCGTCATTGCGCAGGGACTCCGACATGAGGGTCAGCTTGGACTGGTGGTCGCCGGTCACCGGAATACAGGTCGGGTGGATCTGCGTGAAGCAGGGGTTACCGAAATAAGCCCCTTTTTTATGCGCCTTCCAGGCCGCCGTAACGTTACAGCCCATGGCATTTGTACTCAGATAGAATACATTTCCATATCCGCCGGAACAGAGCAGGACCGCATGACCGAAATGCCTTTCCAGCTCCCCGTTGATCAGGTTGCGGGTAATGATGCCGCGGGCCTTGCCATCGATAAGGACGGTGTCCAGCATTTCGTGGCGGGTGTACATTTTTACATTGCCCAGGGCGATCTGTCTCTCCAGGGCCTGGTAAGCGCCGATCAGCAGTTGCTGGCCGGTCTGGCCGGCGGCATAGAAAGTGCGCTGGACTTGTACGCCTCCAAAGGAGCGGTTGCTCAGGAGGCCGCCATATTCCCGGGCGAAGGGGACGCCCTGGGCGACGCATTGGTCGATGATATTGGCGCTGACTTCCGCCAGCCGGTATACATTACTTTCGCGGGAGCGGTAGTCGCCTCCTTTGATCGTATCGTAAAACAAACGGAAGGTGCTGTCTCCGTCATTCTGGTAGTTCTTGGCCGCATTGATGCCTCCCTGGGCGGCGATGCTATGGGCCCGGCGGGGGGAGTCCTGGAAGCAGAATGCCTTTACCTTGTATCCCATCTCTCCCAGGGAAGCGGCGGCGGAGGCGCCGGCCAGTCCCGTCCCGATAATGATCACTTCCAGGCTGCGTTTGTTGGCAGGATTTACGAGCTTCACATGTCCTTTATAGTCTTCCCATTTCTTATCTAAGGGGCCGGCGGGATTATTCGAGTTGAGCATGACTTATTTTTTGATTGAAGCAAATTCGGGTTGAACAATGTTTTACTGCACCCAGTTAAAATACATAGATATGGGCATCATGGCGAATGCCAGCGGCACGATAATGGCGAACCCCGTTCCGGCGGCATTCAGCAACCGGAGGTAACGGTTATTATATACGCCCAGGGAGCGGAAAGCGCTCTGAAAGCCGTGCAGCAGGTGATAGGCCAGGGAGATACAGGCCACGACATATAAGATAACGATCCAAAGGGCGCCGGGCGCTTCCGGTTGAAAGGTATCTTTCATCAGGCTAAACAGATCGTGCATGGCAATACCGTTGATCGTCACTTCCTGTATGTCCTGGAAACGGGAGGGGATCCAGAATTGCTTCCAGTGAATGATAAGGAAGAGGAGGATGATGGTGCCGAGCAGACCCATGGAGCGGGAATACCATTTACTGCCTTTATTGCCCATGGGGACCTGGTAGCCGATGGCCCTCTTCTTTCGGTTCTGGAAGGTAAGGAGCAGACCTTGTATAATATGGAGGAAGATCCCGGCGAACAGGCCGACTTCCAAAATGCGTATGACGACGGTAGCCCCCATGAAATGGGCCGCTTTATTGAACATTTCGCCGCCATCCATTGCCCAGATGCAGGCGTTGATGCCGACGTGCACTACCAGGAAAGAGATCAGGAAAATGCCTGTGAGGCCCATCACGAATTTTTTGCCTACGGAGGAAGTAAAGAGTTCAGACCATTTCATTTGAATCGTATTTGTCTTTTAAAAGTCGCATGCAGTCGGCTTCGCCTCGTGCCATAAATGTATACTTCAATTATTGAGAATGAAATCGAAACGGGCCGGAACGCTCGTGGCGTTCTGTCCGCCGTTGGGGGACCTTCAATTGCCAACCGCGCAAATTTAGGACAGGAATGCTGTAATAATTTGTTTTCGTTGCCTTTTTTGTTGGTGAAAAGATACGGCAGACCTACAAATCACCGTTGTTTAGTATCTTAGCCGCCAAATTTCCGACCCCAAAGCAAGGTTTTGTTCCGTTACAGATATACCGGGAACCGAGGTAAAACGCGTTTTTTACGGCTTTCTTGTAAGGGGCGGTGATTAAAAGAGAATTAATACAAACGATATACAATGAAGCAAGAAGATGATTTTGAAGCCAACCTGGCCGGGGATGAAGGACAGAGTGAGGAGAGCAAGAGCGGATGGTT
>DATHHO010000220.1:0-10225 GCA_035317125.1 Puia sp. | reverse complement strand
CACAACCCGGTTCTGGCTCCGCGCAACAGGCCCTAGGCTCCGCACAACCCGCTGCTGCTGATCAAAATACCGGTACCAGTGCCGGCCTCAAAAAACCACAGGCGGCGACCAGCCATTCCACCGGAGCAGTTGGCTCAGCAGGCAGCCCGGGAGATGACCAGGCCAGCAGCCCGGGAGTCGGTCACAACAACGCATCGGATGCCCGTACCAGCGCAGCGACCGGCGCCGGCAATCGAAATAAGAACGGAACAAGCCCCGGAGGAACAAACTCCGGAGGAATCCCCGGCGACCACAATGCAGCATCTGGCGGCCATTATAACCCAACGGCGGCCCGGTTCAGCGGCCTCAGCGGGCAGGATGATCGGCGCGACGCAGCCGCGACCACCGGTCATGGCAACGACGGGCCCGACAGGGCAAGCAACATCCCTGGCAACGGACAGAATAACCTCCGCGACCCGTCAACCGGCGAAGCACAGCTTACCTGGACAGAGCCCGGGTATAGCCCGCTCAAAGCACAGCGGGTCCACATCGGAACTGGCGTTTTACTAGATATACCCGTCAAGGCCAATTCAGCAGTGTCGACAAGGGCCGGGGATGGTGCCTCACAAAAGCCGGCGCCCGTGACAAAGGCCAGGCAAAGGAACAAGGGCAACCACTCCTTCTATGCCGGAGTATTCGTCGCACCCGATCTGAGCACGGTAAAATTTCAGTCGATAAAAGGAATGGGCATCACCACCGGGATCCTCTTCGGCTATACGATCAACGACAGATGGGCTATCGAGACCGGCGCTTATCTCGATATAAAGAAATATTACACGGACGGAGAATATTTTAACAAGAAAAAGATCCCTGCCTTATGGAACGTCGATATAAAGACGGTGGACGGGTCCTGTAATATGATCGAGATCCCGCTGAATGCAAGATATAACCTGGGCACATCGGAAAAGCGCAAATGGTTTGTGACAGGTGGCCTTACCAGCTACCTCATGTACCAGGAAACCTATGCCTATCAGTTAGCATCTGCCGGATATTCGTGGCCTAAATCCGCCACTTACCATAACCCCTCCCAGAGCTGGTTTTCACAAATAGGCCTGAGTATGGGGTACGAACAGAAAATTGGTAAAATCGGGAACCTGAGACTGGAACCTTATCTGAGGATACCCCTTGCCGGTATCGGGACGGGCAGTTTACCAATTACGAGCGCAGGACTGAACATTGGTCTTACGCACAAATTCAGGTAATTAATCATTTTAAACGTCTAATGCTATGCTAAAAAAACGAAATTTTTTTTGGGTGTTGATCCCTTTGCTCTTGTTGATCGCAGGTTTCTATGGTTATCGTCTTTATAACAAGCCACATGGCAGCGCTGCTGACGGATCGACGGCTATTTCCATCGATGGCGATTCCCTCTTCGCGCAATACCAGCGTGATGAACATATCGCCGACCAGCAATACCTCGGAAAAGTGGTCGAAGTGAACGGCAAGATCGCCGACATACAGCATAACGGCCAATCCGAAATATGGATCCTTTCCACGCAGGCCAGCAATGGCGGCATCAACTGTCAGTTCTTTCCCGGCGAACCCCGGAAGGACAAGCACCATGCTGGCGAGATCGTGAAGATCAGAGGAAGATGTACGGGTTTTCTGATGGATGTAAATCTGGCCGATTGCGTGTTAAGCAACTAAATAAACAAAATACAAACATAGATTATGAGAAGTTTTTTGCCCTATGCGATCGTCCTGGCCACAAGTGCGCTGATAATATCCTTCGCCGGGTGCTCGAAGACCAGTGAAGATAAGCTGGTAGGGAACAGCCCCTGTGATACGACAAACGTGCAATATGCGAGAGACGTGGTGCCCATCCTGCAAAGTATATGTTACGATTGCCATGGTACGGGAAATACGGCGGGCAGCGGCGGTATCCTGCTTCAGGGTTACAGCAATCTGAAAGTATATGTCAACACCCATCCTGCCGGACTATCGCTTTCCTATCTGGAAGGGAATATATCGCATGCACCAGGCTATATCGCCATGCCCTACCAGTTGCCAAAGCTTCCCGATTGCGAGGTCAACACCGTAGTCGCCTGGGTCCATCAGGGCGCACCCAATAATTAAGCAATAACTTAAACGCATAAATATGAAAAAATTCGTCGCATTCATTGGCCTGGCCATGATCTGCCACAGCGCTGCCTTCAGCCAGTTCTATACGACAAGGACAGGATTTATCGGATTCTACTCCAAAACGCCCCTGGAAGATATCAAGGCGGAGAACAACCAGGTGTACGCGGTGATCGACGCCGGCAAAAAGAATATCGCCTTTACCCTGCTGGTGAAAGGGTTCGTTTTCGCCAAAGAACTGATGCAGGAACACTTCAATGAAAATTATGTGGAGAGCGATAAATATCCTAAAGCTTCTTTTTCCGGCTCCTACACCGGCGACGTCCACCTGGATAAGGATGGGGTTTACCCTGTCACGATCAAGGGTGGCCTGACGCTCCATAATGTTACCAAACAGATCGAGGAGCCGGCCACGCTCGAAGTAAAGAGCGGCAAGCTCAGCGGCAAGTCGGACTTTACGCTGAAGCCTGAGGACTTCAATATGACCATTCCTTCCGTAGTGCGGGAGAAGATCGCTTCTGTCGTCACCGTGCATGTCAAGATCGACTGTACCCCAAAATAATCACCACCGGGGCCCCGGGGGGCCTCCCATAAATCAGAACTTACAAAATACAAAGCTATGCGCATCCGAAAAACACTTTTTGCCCTGATCCTGATCGCCGTCGCCGGAGAGGTCCAGGCCCAGGACAGTTCCCTGCTGAAAATGCTGAACGATTCCATGACCACTCATTCCAAAAGAATATATACCACCGGTACGTTCAAGGCGACCCATGTGGTCAATATGCAGACCGTGGAATCGTCGGCGGCGGGTGTGCTGACCTTTGTGATCCAGCACCGTTTCGGGCAGCTGAACAGCGGCTCTTATAATTTTTTCGGGCTCGATAATGCCACGCTCCGGCTTGGGCTTGATTACGGTATAACCGACCGGCTGGATGTCGGCATCGGCAGAAGCTCTTACCTGAAGACATTCGACGGGTTCGTCAAGTACAAGCTGCTCCGGCAGACGGAAGGCGGGGGCTCGCCAGTGACCCTGAGCGTGCTGGGCGATATCACCAACTACACCCAGGACATTACCAGCAAGCCTTATTTAAATGCAAAATACCGCACCGCCTACGCGGCCCAGTTCCTCATCGCGAGAAAGATCAGCAGAGTGCTGTCCCTGCAACTGGCCCCGGCGTACCTGCACTACAACCTTGTGCCGACCGTGAATGATAAAAATGACGTCTTCGCCCTGGGTATGGGCGGCCGGTTGAAAATAACAAAGCGCATGAGCATTAACGCCGAATATAATTATCTGCCATCCAATCAGGTAGTATCGACAAAAGTGCATAACTCCTTTTCGATGGGTTGGGATATCGAGACGGGTGGGCACGTATTCCAGCTCGTATTCAGCAACTCGCAGAGTATGTTGGAAACGCAGTACCTTACGCAGACAACCGGTAGCTGGGGCGATGGGGGCATTTATTTCGGATTCAATGTATCGCGTGTCTTTAACCTGAAAAAACATTGATTTTCCCATTTGAAAAAGATCATAAAGGATACGATAGCCATTCTTGATCACAGCGAACGACGGAAATGGGCTATATTGATACTGATGGATATCGCCATGAGTATCCTCGATATCGTTTTCCTGGCGCTCTTATTATTCATTGTCCATTTTTACACGGAGACCACCTGGACGAACCGGCTTTCCTTCCTTCCTGCCTGGCTGACCGATCATCATTCCCTTTGGCCTATCGGCATCGTCTTCCTGCTTTTTTGCGCCAAAAACTTCGTTAGTTTTCTGATCTATACGGCCCAATCCAGGTTTCGCTATGGAGTGGCTTCGCGTATTTCGAAAAATAATTTATTACGCTACCTCGAAGGGGATTACAGCGATTATATAAATACGGATTCTTCCATACACATGCTGCAGATCGTTCAGCAACCGATCGAATTCTGCCAGTATATACTGGCGGGGATCCAGCAGGGCATCACCGAATGGACATTGATCGGCGTAACGGTCATCGCCGTCCTTTTATTCAACGCGAAACTTTTCTTGTTGCTGCTGATCCTGTTGTTGCCCCCCGTCATCATAGCGTCTTACCTGACCAAAAAAAAGCTGCATAACGCGCGGGTGTACATAAAAAGCAGCAGGGCTGCCATGATGCAACATCTCCAGGAGTCGATCACCGGCTTTGTGGAAAGTAACCTGTATGATAAAAACAGTTTTTTTGCCAACCGGTATACGCATGCGCAATATGAGCTCAACCGGCATCTGGGAAGCCTCCAGGCCGTACAGGGTGCGCCATCCCGTCTGGCCGAGATCTTTGCCGTATTTGGTCTTCTCGCCCTGATCTCGATCGGTCATTTTTCCGGCAATATCGACAGCACCGGATTCGTGACGCTGGGAGCTTTTCTGGCCGCCGCCTATAAGATCATTCCCGGTATTGCAAGAGTACTGAACATCGCCGGTCAGATACGGACCTATGAGTTCTCCATAAAAGATCTCGTCAAAAAAGGGACCAGGGCCGACCGTCAGGAAAATGAAGGCGATGCGAAAAACATCTTTGCGGTAAGATGCCGTCATATCGGGTTTCATTATGGCAAAAATGAAATATTAAACGATTTCAATCTTAGCATCCAGCGGGGCGACTTTCTCGGGGTCCATGGTAATTCCGGAAAAGGGAAATCGACGATCCTCCATATCCTGCTTGGGTTCCTGAAACCCGGACAAGGCGAGGTCCTCTTTAACGGGGAGGCATGTGACGAAGAGGGAATAAGAAGATACTGGAAAAACATCGCCTATGTAAAACAGCAGCCTTTTATCATAAACGATACCATCCTGGCCAATATCACCATGGAGGAAGAAAAAAAGGAAGCGGAAAGGCTGCAATCCGTCCTTTTATTGTCCGGGCTGGTTGAGGTCATAAAAAAATTACCGGGGGGCATCGGCCATAAGATCTCCGAGAGCGGCAAGAACATCAGCGGGGGTCAGCGACAGCGCATTGCGCTGGCAAGGGCATTGTATAAGAATGCTGACCTTATTATCCTCGACGAACCTTTCAGCGAGTTGGACGAAGTCTCCGAAGAGAGACTCCTTTTGCATTTTAAGCAATTGGCACTGGAGGGTAAGATGGTCATCCTGATCACCCATAACAAGAAAAGCCTGGCTTATTGTAATGCAACCCTCTCCCTGGATGAAGGATCGGCTATCGATAAACGGGTAACTATTCCATCAGCGGATGAACATTAATCTTTAAAAGCGAGGGACGTGCAAATACCCGGAAAACAAAAGCTCGATAAATGGCTCGGATATCTTCTGATCGTCATCCTTTTGCCTTTTACCAGATTGCTGGGGATCGTGTTGCGCAGGGACCATTCGGCACGGGTGGCCCCCAGTAACATCCTTTTTATCAAATTGCTTGGTCTCGGGAGCCTCATCGTATCCACAGATGCCATTCAGGCAATACGCAGACGGTTTCCCGAAGCACGTCTCCTTTTACTGACAGACGCAAATATCGCGGCTGGGATCGCCCCTTTCCAACTCTTTGATGAAATATGGCAGACAGGCCCGGACAGTGCCGGTTTCTTTTCTACTTTTGTAAATGCGGCGCGGTTCCTCATCCGGTCATGGCGGTTGCGGCAGTTGTGGGTGGTCGACCTGGAAGTATATTCCAAGCTCACGACCGTATACGCCCTTCTTACGCTGGCAAGGAATCGTTTTGGGTTCTATCTCGCACCCGTTCCATTCCGGAAGTATCTGAACACGCATAATGTCCATTTCGACCAGTCTTTTTTCCTCGGAGATAATTATCTCTTCATGGCGCAGGCGGTAACGGGCGTAAACGATGAGGCCGTGACAGGGGTAAGGGCACAGACCGAGGCAGGAGTAAAGGCGCAGACAACGGCAGCTATCGGTGACGGCCATGAATCCTTGCCAGCCCAGAGGAGGGATGAGCATGAAAAACCCTATATTATCCTTAACAATACCTGCAGCGGACTGGCTACGGTGAGAAAGCTCCCGGACCCTGTCTTTTCGGAAATATGCAGATGGGTGCTCGGGCACACTTCCTATAAACTGGCCCTGCTGGGCGCGCCGCAGGACAAGGAGGAGATCGACCGGTTCCTCGGGAATGATCCCGTCCTTTCCGGGCAAATGGACAGGATCCTCAATTTTGCAGGCGAAGCAGCGGACGCCGGAACGACAGCCGCGGGATTTGCATCGTATTATCGCTTTCTGGAAGAAAAAGGCGTTTGCCTCGTGACGATCGACAGCGGTCCGCTTCATATTGCCAAAAAACTCGGACTGCCAACGCTGTCAATATGGGGACCAACCGATCCGGCCAATTATCTGAAAGTGCATCCCCATGAACAAAAGAGGCATCTTTCTTATTACCTGGCCGCTCCCTGCTCGCCTTGCGTCCACCGGCATGAGAAATTACCCTGTGGTGGAGATAATTTCTGCATGAAGAATATCGGGGCCGATGCTATTATCGGGAAGTTGCAGTCCCTTCTTGGATATCTGTTATCGCCCCATCCGACCTGAGCTTCCTTAAGGTGAAGAAGCCTACTCCCCTGTGCTTATCGGAGAGATAGAGGATATATTCTCCGTTCACCAGCATGGCTTTTCTTTTCCAGTCGGGAGAGGCGGTCAGTTTTTTACCCCGGTACCAGATCTGGTTGTCCTGCACGAGCAGCCCCTCACCGGTGAAAGAGGACACGGCATAATCCGTTGCCGTTTCTCTGGTCCCCGAGCCGTCCCGGTAATAATAGACCAGCTTATTTTCTTTAACGGCAAAGTCATAAATAAGACCATGCTCCTCCCTGGCAAGAAAATAGGAGCTGGCGTCCTTCCGGGGAATATAATTGGGAATATCGAGGGCTATAAGCAAGGCGGAGATAAGGGCAAATAGCTTACCGTTGAACAGCTTCTCTTGCCGCATCAGGAGGAGACCGAAAAAAGCCAGCAGCAGATAAAGTCTCGGATACTGCGCCCAGACGGGGGCAGCGGCGAAGCGATTTACGGGAATATTGCAGGCAAGGATAAGAAGAACGATTGCCCATGGGATTACCGATGACCTCTTTCGCGCGGGCTCGCCGACCGGGTCCGTCGTCAGGGCCAGCAGCGGCGCCAGCAACAGGATCAGCGAGTAGCTGCTGCCATTGGGGGAGACGAGCATGCTGGCCGCCAGCCATGTGGAAAAGGAAAGAAGATCATTCTCTTTTTTCCGGATCGTCAGCATCACGCAGCAGGAAATGATCAATCCCTTGAACAGGGCTATCATGATGACGAACAGGTATGGATTGGCAAAAGCAGGGTGGGGGTTCAGCAACCCGTCATCAATGAAAATGTTTTTCAGGAGCATAAATGCCGACTGGAACATAAAGGTAAAGCTGTCATTCAACTCGCCTTTATTCAATCTTGGCGCTATTTCCAAAAGATAGAACTTCCATGACGGGACGCCATTCAACCATAAGGAAGGGATAAGCAACAGGAAACAGGCTGCCGCGAGATACATGCCGTTCCTGTATTTTTTTCTCAGGAGAAGGAACAGGAAGATGACGACCGGGAATAGCTTGAAGAGGATCGCCGTCGCCCACAAAAAGGAAGACAGCACGATCTTCTCCCGCTTATAAGCCATATACCCTTCCAGCAGAAGGGAGACCAGCAGCAGGTAGGCCTGCCCAAAGAAGATATTATTGACCAGCGGGATAAAGAAGAGCACCGGCGCAAGCCATACTATATACAGCGGAATGGAGAAGAATTTACGGCTCCTCGAGAGGGTGAAAAGAAAAAGCGCGCAGCAGCAACAATTGAACAACAATTTAGCCGTGCCCATGGGGAATGCGTCAAAAGGCGCGAAAAGCAGGGACGTAAATGGCGGGAAAGGAGTATAGGACACTATCAGTCCTTTATAGCCTTGTGCCTCGATCAGACCATTTAACAAATTCGTATCGTATGCGCTCTTGTAGTCACCATGGAGCAATTGCTTGCCCCCGAAATAATAACCGGCAAAATCCGACCAGGGCACCGACACCGAATGGATCAGGCAGGCGCCGAGCAACAGGACCAGCGGGATATAAGAGAGGAATACTTTATTTCGGGACTGCATGCCGGGAGTTTATTCTACTAAAATAGTATTTTGCATTAACCTTTTAACAATGAATATGCGTTCGCTCAGATCGGGAATAGGAAAGATGATCGGGAAAATATTATCCGGAGAGACGGTGATCAGAGAGTTTGTTACGGTAGGGATCGTCGATAGTGAGCATATCCGGGAGAAGGTCTGGTTGCAGACAGGCGATCTGACCATCGATATTTCCGGGAATCAGTGGCTGCTTGGCCTGGACCCCCGTATTGTAGGCGTTTGGGTGGAAAAGGAAGAATATAAAGTTGCGCTGGATAAAAATACCGGATCCCGGATGTACTTCCGGGATCCTGCCGCTGAAAGCGGAAAGAATAGCGCGACGGCTGAAGGCGGAAAGAATAGCGCGACGGCTGAAGGCGGAAAGAATATCGGACGGAATGCCCTTGGGGTGGCCGAACTGGAACTTTTTGATAAGATCGAAGAAGAAAAGGGTACGCTTTTTCTATTTAAGCTTGTGACCTGCAGGATCAGTCATATTCATCCCTTGAAGGCCTTCCTGCTCTATTTGAAATTTTACAAAAAACCTGGCGTTTCCTTCGAACGGCTGAAGGCGGTTGCCGCCGCCTATACCTATCCCCGGAGGGTGAGGATAATTTCCTTTAAAAAAGATGAGGACTACAATTTTATTTTCCCGATGGACCTGCTGGGTGATCTCCGGCAATCCGGCAGGTATTTGCTTGGAATGAGACATTCGAACCTTGTGCTTACGAAGATCATGGAAGTAAAAAAAATTGTCGTATCCGAAGTGCCTGCCCATTACAAGCTGCTTATCTATAAATTGGGCAGGAACCACAGCGCGAGCCCTCCGCCATTGGATCAGTTGCCTTTTGGCGTAATACCCAGTAAGGAGTTTGGCTTTTATCTCCCGGAGTGGGTGGAGAGCTACAAGGAGATCCGGATCCTGAGAACGATCGATCTGGGGAGTCATATGTTGCTCTGGGGTGAATGGACATCCGACAATATCGTCAAACCTGCGACGCCCCGTCTCCACCATATCCATTTTTTGCATTTCCTTTACCAGAAGGCCAATGGGGTGGGTTACCCGGTAATAGAAATAGCATAACATGAAAACAACAGGATCCTTATTCGTGGCAAGCAATGAGAAATACCCAGCATTGACGGGTATTCGGGCCTGGGGCGCCATCGTCGTGTTCTTCGATCATTTCCCATTTCAGGAAAACACCCGGTTAGGCATCAATGTGATGGCTTTTTTCTTTGTGTTAAGCGGCTTTCTGATCGTTCGTATTTACTATGACCAGGCCACGCTGAAGGCCAGGTGGCTGTCAAAATATTTTGTAAACCGCTTCGCTCGTATCTATCCCGTATATTTTCTGCTGCTGACCATTGCCGTATTCCTGCATCACGATTTCCGGCCCCTGATGCTGATAAAGAATTATACGCTTACACATGCCTTGTTCCATAATGCAGGGGATTTTGTCATAGAACCCAGTTGGTCGCTTACGGCGGAGGAATGTTTTTATTTTTTGGCTCCGCTGATCATTCTGTTGACCAGACTATACCATTTTATGGTCCCGTTCATAGCGGCGATAGGCTTGCTGGTCCTGGCATTATTCATATCCAATGCAGGCCTGTCTTTTCTGGGCACGCCGATGTTCGTCTTTAACTATACTTTCTTCGGTCATTTCCTCGAATTCTTTGCTGGGGTATATCTGGCGCTGGCCCTGATGAGGCTGGAAAGGAAAGGAGTTGCGAAGGTGGCCGGGAATAAGTGGACGATAGCCGGTGTTCTCGCCGTTATAGCCGCAGCGGTCCCAAGTATAATCGTCTATGCTCAGAGGCCGCTGAATTTTTCCGCGATCGTCCTGATCAATAATTTCCTGATCCCGTTCCCGATAGCCCTGTTATATTTTGGTCTGATGAGGGAGAATACCGTTCTGTCGCGGGCATTGTCCGGAAAGATCCCGCGATTGCTGGGAAGGAGCTCTTACTCTTTTTATTTACTGCATACGATCGTT
>DATHHO010000219.1:0-16450 GCA_035317125.1 Puia sp. | reverse complement strand
CCTGTTCAGGAAGAACAAGATCCCGAGGTATCTTATCAATCCTTTTATGATCAGCTGAGTCCTTACGGTCAGTGGATCGATGATCCCGGCTACGGCTATGTCTGGATGCCGGACGTCGGACCGGAGTTCAAGCCTTATGCCACCAATGGCCACTGGGTTTATACGGATGAGGGCTGGACCTGGGCTTCCAGCTATAACTGGGGCTGGGCCGCTTTCCATTATGGCCGCTGGTTTTACCAGGACGGTTACGGATGGATGTGGCAGCCAGGTAATGAATGGTCGCCTGCCTGGGTGACCTGGAGGAACAATTCCGATTATTACGGATGGGCGCCGCTGGCCCCGGACGTAAGCCTCAGCCTATCTTTCGGTGGCGGCTATAACCCTCCTTCGCATTACTGGAGCTTTGTGCCCCATCAATATGTCAACAGCCCGCAGATCAACAACTATTATGTGAACGAGAGCCGGAATGTGACGATCATCCATAATACTACCGTGATCAATAATACAACGGTGATCCGGAATTCAAATGCTCCCGGTGGCCGGAACAATGGGGGCCGGCGCGGAGCTTATGCCGGGGGTCCCGACCTGGATGAGGCGGGAAGGTTTGCCGGCGCTCCGATCAGACCGATCCAGATCAGACGCAGCAATGCGCCTGGCGAGCAGATGAACAACGGCCAGCTGGCCATATACCGGCCCAGGATCAACCAGACCCCGCAGCCAGCTACGAATAATGGGAACGGTAATAGGAACGGACAGGCGCAGACGCCAGGATCTGCGCCTTCCAGAATCCAGACCCTCAATAATGCCAGGCCTGTAAATACGACCCGGTATAATAACGCCAATAACAACGGGAACGACCGCAATGATCATAATGACCGGAACGAACCCAGGACCGGCGCGCTGCCTGGTGGTAATGGTCAGCCAAATAATGGCAACGCCCAACCCGGAGGAAATGCACAGCCGGCCAATCCGCCACAACCGCTTCCCCGTACCAGCCCATTCGCCCCCAGGGAGGCAAATGGGCAGCCTGCCGGCTCGCTTCAGCCAGTGAACGGACGCCCGCGCGACAATGGTCAGCCCAATAATAACGGACAGCCAAATGGCAGTACGCGGCCCGGGAACAATGGTCAGCCCAACGGCAACGCCCAGCCCGGCGGCAGCACACAGCCAGCCAACAATGCGCCGTTGCCACAGCCCCGTTCCAATCCTTTCAGGCCCAGGGAGGCAAATGGACAGCCCGCCGGCTCGCTTCAGCCCGTGAACGGACAACCCGTGAACAATAGCCAGCCCAACAGCAGCGCCCAACCCGGCGGTAACGGGCAGCCGGCTAACAATCAGCACCAGCCGCTGCCCCGCACCAGCAGCCCGTTCAGGCCCAGAGAGGCGACAAACCAGCAACCGGCCACCATCAATCCGAATGCTGGACACCCGACACCGCCGGCACAACCCGCGGCTCAGCCAGGACAGAATCCCAATCCTCCAAGAACCTTTACCAGGCCCGCTCCGCGCCCTGACGGCAACAGAGGAAAGGACACCACAAGGATCAGACACTAGGATCAGCAAGGGATCAGGCCGATCTCAAAATAATGCCTCAGCACTCACACCCGCGTCCCGAAAGCTTTCGGGACGCTTTTTTTATACCCCTGACGAGCTTTCTCCCCAGCAAACTGCATTCTGTAGTTCAGACATCCTGGCAAAACATTTGTTCTTATATCTTTCTGCACAGGATCTGTGAATTTAAAACGGGAAATGGCTGAAAACTTTTTTAAATTGTGGAAAGCCCGGGAGTTACTGTGGACAAGCCATGGTTAAATGTGAATTGCGTGTGGATACTTATTGGAAAAATAATAAAAAAGAAAAATTTTTTTGAACGCGATTTTGCAGTTTATATTCGCCCTCCTGACTCAAAGGGGTAACATTCTGTTCATTTTGCCGTAACAATTCCGTAATATGCCGGTGGCTGAACACTACCCTGATGAGACTGGCTGACAACGACAGATCTGACCCCTGCAGGCGCTCTGTCTCTGCGATTTAGGACACCCTATTATTAAAAATTTTTCGGACGGTTAACATGGATCTGACAAACCTCAATCTCAACAAGGATCGCAATAAGCTCAGACGCAAGCCAGTGGTCGACATGAGCACGATGTTATATGGAAAGGTTCCTCCCCAGGCCAAGGAGCTGGAAGAGGCCGTGCTGGGGGCCATCATGCTGGAAAAAAGCGCTTTTGACACCGTAGTGGAGATCCTCAAGCCGGAGTGCTTCTACGTGGAAGGGCATCAGCGCATCTACAAGGCCATGCAGGGTCTGGCCCAGAAAAGCCAGCCTATCGACATCCTGACCGTGGTCGAGGAACTGAAAGTAAGGGAAGAGCTGGAGATCGTAGGTGGCCCCTACTACGTCACCAAACTGACGAATGCCGTCGTCTCATCCGCCAATATCGACACCCACTCCCGCATCATCCTCCAGAAATTCATCCAGCGGGAGCTGATCCGGATAAGCGGAGAGATCATCGGGGACGCCTATGAGGACAGCACGGATGTATTCGACCTGCTCGATGACGCGGAAAGCAAGCTGTTCGAGATCACCAATAGTCACCTGCGCAAGAATTTCGACAGCATCGACACGGTGCTGGTCAAGACGATCCAGCGCATCGAGGACCTCCGTAACAAACAGGAGGATATCACGGGCGTGCCCAGCGGCTTTGCCTCCCTGGACCGCATTACCTATGGCTGGCAGCCTACCGATCTGATCATCCTGGCCGCACGTCCATCGGTGGGTAAGACGGCTTTTGCCCTCAATCTGGCCCGGAATGCCGCCCTGCACCCCACCAAACCAACCTCGGTGGCCTTTTTCAGCCTGGAAATGAGCTCCGCTCAGCTGGTGCAACGTATCCTCAGCGCAGAGAGCGAGATCCTGATGGAGAAGATCTCCAGGGGTAAGCTGGAAGACCATGAAATGAAACAATTGTACAAGAAGGGGATCGACAAGCTGGCCAAAGCCCCTATTTTTATCGACGATACCCCTGCCCTGAATATCTTCGAGCTGCGTGCGAAATGCCGCCGTCTGAAGAACAAGCACAATGTCGGCTGTATCATCATCGATTATCTGCAGCTGATGAGCGGCGCCGGGGACAACCGGAATGGCAACCGTGAGCAGGAGATCAGCCGTATCTCCCGCGACCTGAAAGGGCTCGCCAAGGAGCTGCAGGTGCCGATCATCGCCCTTTCCCAGCTGAGCCGTGCCGTGGAGTCCCGAAAAGAAGGTGAGAAGATACCCCAGCTGAGCGATCTGCGCGAATCGGGCGCCATCGAGCAGGATGCGGACATGGTCATGTTCCTCTACCGCCCGGAATACTATGGTATCACGGCCAACGAAATGGGGGAAAGCAACAAAGGCGAGACGCACGTAAAAATAGCCAAGCACCGTAACGGTTCCCTTGAGACGATCAAGCTCCGGGCGCTCCTGCATATCCAGAAATTTACCGAGTATGGCTTCGACGATTTCGGAGGCATCGCCATGCCTACAGCCGGTAACTGGAAGCCCGTGGACGAGGGTGGCGGCGCCAAGCTCTATATTCAGGCCGGCAGCAAGATGAATGATCTGCCGATGGATGAGGACGATAACCCGTTCTGATGCTCCCTTATTTTTATATCCATGCATACGAAAAAGGACAGCCGGAGATTATCCTTGACGAGGACAATTCCCGGCATATCGTCCAGGTGCTGCGGATGGGCGCCGGAGAGCCCCTGCGGCTCACGGATGGTAAAGGCGCCCTGCTGGAGGGCCTGATCCTCGATGCCCACAAGAAAAAATGCATAGTGAGGCTACAGCACAGCGAATACCATCCCGCACCGGAAAGAAAAAGCTGTATTGCCATTTCCCTGCTGAAGAACGCCTCCCGTTTCGAATGGTTCCTTGAAAAAGTAACGGAGATCGGGATCGCCACCATCATCCCCCTGCTCTGCGAGCGGACGGAAAAACAGCATTTCCGGCAGGACCGGATGCAGAATATCCTCGTCAGCGCCATGCTGCAGTCCCAGCAATCCTGGCTGCCGGAGCTGCGGTCCCCGGCTCCCTTTATCCATACCGTCGAAAATGCCGGCCAGCAACATCGCTTCATCGCGCACTGTCTGGAGGAAGAAAGAATTTCGCTGGCTGATATTTCATCGGCAGACCCAGGCCTTCTGGCCCATGCCCCGACGCAGGGATCCACTGCCGTTCAGCAGGCATCTGCATCCGATGGGAACGACCCGATCATCCTGATCGGGCCCGAAGGAGATTTTTCCAGAAAGGAGATCGGGCTGGCCCTGCTGCACAAATTTCTTCCGGTGACCCTCGGAAAGACAAGGCTCCGGACCGAGACGGCCGGTATTGTCGCGGCCACCCTGCTGCAAGTGAGCTGAGGTTTACTCCGCCCGCGCTTTTTTATTTTTCTTCAGGGCAGCTGTCAGCAACGCCGGGATCGCCGCTTCTTTTTTGGGTGGTGATTTTTTCTTGACCGGTATTTCCCCGACCGTTTTTTTCCCGGCTTTTGCAGACCCCTTGCTCATCATCTCATTCAGACCAGCCGCCTCTTTTATATAAGCAAGTAATATTTTATCGGCGGGCAGGTCTTTCAGCGAACGGATATGCCCGAAATGGCCCGCTGCCTCCTTATCTATCAATTGCATGACCTTCGCAGGATCCTTCAGCAGAGAGGCGTTCCAGAACCCAAAGGAGCAATGTTGTTTGAAGGCGGCCATATTACAGAGGATGGCCCCGCGATATTGATAAAAAGGCATGCTCCATTTCAGGGTCTCCTCCACAGCGGGGCAGGCCCTATGCACCAGCTTCCGCAAGTGTTCCAGTATAGGTTTTGCATAATCGGCGGACTTCGCGATATAAGCGTCCACCCTGGGATCTATGGTTGCCATACAGGGATGATTTATGTTTTCTTTTTCTTTTTCAGCTTTGTATTCAGCAACTCCACTCCAAAGGCGAAGGCCATGGAGAAGTAAATATACCCTTTGTCGATATGACTGTGATGGATGGGCTCCAGCCCTTCGAAGAACAGGCTGAATCCTACCATCAGCAGAAAGGACAAGGCCAGTATTTTCAGCGTAGGCCGGCTCTGGATATAAGCTGAGATCTTTTGCGAGAAGAAGAACATGATGATCATGGCGATGATCACCGCGATGATCATGACCGATACCTGCTTTGCCAGGCCCACGGCCGTAATGATGCTGTCGAAAGAAAAAACGGTGTCGATCAGGACGAGTTGCGTGACGATGGCCCCAAAGCCCGCCTTTGGAGCATTGTTGATGGCTTCTGCTTCCGCCTCTTCGTTCTCCAGCTTGCCATGGATCTCCATCACCGTCTTATAAAGCAGGAACAGGCCCCCGGCCAGCATGATCAGGTTGCGCAGGCTGAACCCGGCGCCGGCAACGGAAAAAAGCTCGGTGCTGCCATTGGTCACGAGCCAGCCGATGCCCAGCAGTAGCAGGGTCCGGATCAGGATACCGGCAATCATCCAGATCCGGCGCGCGCTGAGCTGCCGCAGGGGTTCCAGGCGCCCGATCAGGATAGACACGAAGATCACGTTATCGATGCCCAGCACAATTTCCAGGATGGTGAGGGTAAGCAGGCTTATCAGGGAGTCCAGCGTAAAAAGAGATTGCATGAATAGTTCAGTTAAGAGCCGCAGGAACAAATATAATATCCCGCGGTAAAATTATCGGACCGGCAATTTTTTCCGAAGGTAATAGTTTGTATTTTCACTACCTCAATCGTTCTTAATGGAAAAATCAAACAGGAGGAAATTCCTCGCCGCTTCGGCGGCCTTAATCCCGGCCGGTTTCGTTTCGGCCGGTACACCGACTGCCGGAAGATCGGACCTGCCGTTGGTACACCATGTCTTTTTCTGGCTGAAGGACCCTTCCTCGAAGGACGACCGCGACAAACTGGTGGAAGGGCTGAGGACACTGGCTAAAATAGAGACCGTAAAAGAGCTTCGGGTAGGCGTCCTGGCCAGTACAGAAAAAAGGGATGTCGTCGATACGAGCTGGCAGGTCTCGGAACTGATCTTCTTTCACGACCTGGCCGGCCAGAGCACCTATCAGGCCCATCCCGTACACCTCGATTTCGTAAAGAATTACGGTCATCTCTGGGCTAAGGTCGTTGTCTATGACGCCATGGAAGTCTGAGAGGGGCGCCGTTCCTTATCCGGTTCACGCAGATCGTGAACGGCGTCCGGTCCTCGCCCGGCCGCATTGGCATACGGTCATTTCTTTATCAGTACCAGCTGGCCCAGGTGAAAGGACAGGTGATTGGTGCGGTTCATCAATACGCTGAGCTTGTTCCGGTGCGGCTCCTTCGCATAATCTTCATCCGTCATCTGCGTATGCTTTTGGAACCATTCCCCGGCGCTGAGCCGGTTGAAATGCCCGCTGAGTATTTCATTGCTCTTCGTCCAGTATTCCCGTAATTCTTTTGCGGAAGGCAATGCGGCCACCGTCTTGTCGGGACTTGAGAGGAAGGGCTCGTCCAACTGCGGGTACATCCTTTCGCCCAGACCGAGCAAGGGCAACATCCGGTCATTGATCGCCGTCAGATGACCTAAAAGGTAGATCACCCGGTTCTTCCCCGGCGCTATTTCCAGAAAGAGGTCCTCATCCGAAAACCCATTAAAAATGGTTGTGGCCCTTTTGCTGTTTGTCTCCCATGCCTGAAGGGCCATCTTTACGAATAAATTTTGCTGATCCATCTGAAGTTAATATTGAAGGATAAATTAAAAAAGTTGCGGCGAGATGCCGCAACGGCTGTTATGGTAGTGCTTATTACAAACTAAAGCTCCGATTGTTGGATTCCTGGAGAGTGTCCGCCCCGCCCGTCTTCGGAAGATCAATGACCCAGCTCCCTGCAGATCCGCAGGGTTATAAAAGGCCCTTCATAGATGAAGCCGGTCCAGACCTGTACCAATGAAGCCCCGGCACTTATCTTTTCTTTTGCGTCCCCGCCGGTGAATATCCCACCGGATGCGATCAGAGGTACGGCCCCCTTGGTCTTGCCGTAAATATAGCGGACGAGCGCCGTCGATCTTTCTCTCAGCGGCGCGCCGCTGAGTCCTCCCGCACCGATAGATGCGAGCCTGGCGGGGGAGCTGAGCAGCTCGTCCCTGCCGATGGTTGTATTGGCGGCTACCAGCCCATCCAGTTTTATTTCCAGCGCGAGCCCGATCACGTCATCGATCTGCGTACGGCTTAGGTCAGGTGAGATCTTCAGCAACAGCGGTACGGGCCTGACGGACCTGGCCCGGGACAATTCCTGGTTGATCTCCTGGAGATTTACGAGGATCCTGCGCAGCGACTCCTTCTCCTGCAGCTCACGCAGACCCGGGGTATTGGGAGAGCTTACATTGACCACGAAATAATCTACCAGCCCATACAGGCCGCGGAAACAGATCTCATAATCCTTCCAGGCTTCTTCATTCGGCGTCGATTTGTTTTTTCCGATATTGCCTCCGATGATCATCGGCGGTCTGGCGCTGGACTCTTTCGGGTCATCAGCCCTTTGTTCCTTTGCTCCAACTGCCACGCGCTCTTTCCGGTCGCCCGTCCTGCGCCCTTTGCGATCGCCTGCGCCGCGCCGTTGCTCCCTGTCCTTCCATTTCTTCAACCGCCCGGCGATCACGTTCACCCCGTCGTTATTGAACCCCATCCGGTTGATCAGCGCCTGGTCCACGCGAAGCCTGAACAATCTCGGCTGATCATTTCCAGCCTGGGCCAGCGGGGTCACCGTTCCGATCTCCACGAACCCGAATCCAAGCGCTTCCAGCTCCCTCAGATAGAGCGCATTCTTATCAAATCCCGCTCCCAGTCCTACGGGATTGCGGAAAGAGAGACCGAATACTTCCCGGACAAGCCCGCTACCTTCGGGACGACAGGTCAGCGCTACCAGCCTTCTCAAAAACCCCAGCCTGCAGGCCCATTTCAGCCCCTTCATGGAAAAATGATGTACTCCCTCGGCAGGAAACAAAAACAACAGATTCCTTAAAAATTTATACATAAAGTGCTGCGAAGATAAAAAGAACCTCTTGTACTCCTCCTGAACACTTCTTATCTTTGAGATAGAAAGTTGTCTATGCAACCTTCTTGGCCGCACAGCTGCCATGGGCCCAAAGAGAATAAAAATATTTTTATGCAGGAAGCCTATATAATTGCCGGTTATCGCACCGCAGTGGGAAAATCTAAAAGAGGGAAGCTCCGGTTTTACCGGCCGGACGATCTGGCGGTAGACCTCATCAAAGGGCTGCTGGCCTCCGTACCACAGCTCGACCCTCATCGCGTGGACGATGTGATCGTCGGCAACGCCGTGCCCGAGGCTGAACAGGGCTTGCAGGTAGGGCGTATCATCGCCGCGCGCGCCGTGGGCATCCATGCCCCCGGAGTTACGGTGAACCGCTATTGCGCCAGCGGCCTTGAGACGATCGCCATCGCTACGGCGAAGATCCGTTCCGGTCAGGCCGAATGCATTATCGCGGGTGGAACGGAAAGCATGAGCATGGTGCCGACCGCAGGGTGGAAGCCTGTTCCCGCTTATTCCATCGCCTCCGAAGACCCGGATTATTATCTCAATATGGGGCTTACCGCCGAGGCGGTGGCCAAAGAATACAAGGTCAGCCGGGAAGACCAGGACCAGTTCTCTTATCATTCCCATCAGAAAGCTATAAACGCCATCCAGAAAGGGCATTTTAAAAAGGGCATCCTTCCCATCAACGTGGAGGAGGTCTATGTCGATGAAAAAGGCTGGAGGCAAAAAAGGAGCTTCACCATGGATACGGACGAAGGTCCCCGCGCCGACACCTCGCTGGAAGCGCTGGCCCATCTGAAGCCCGTCTTTGCCGCCGGTGGCTGCGTGACGGCAGGGAATTCTTCCCAGACCAGCGATGGCGCGGCCTTTGTGGTCGTCATGGGAGAAAAAATGATGAAAGAGCTGGGCCTGACGCCTATAGCCAGACTGGTAGCCTGCGCCAGTGCCGGCGTGCATCCGCGCATCATGGGCATCGGACCGGTAGAGGCCGTCCCAAAAGCGCTGAAACAGGCAGGGATGAACCTTGGCCAGATCGACCTGGTGGAGCTGAACGAAGCCTTCGCCTCCCAGGCTCTTGCCGTTATCCGCAAGCTGGAGATCGACCCTGCCATCGTGAATACGAATGGAGGAGCTATCGCGCTGGGTCACCCACTGGGCTGCACGGGCTGCAAGCTGACGATCCAGATTACGCAGGACATGAAAAGACTGAATAAAAAATATGGTATTGTGACAGCCTGCGTGGGTGGTGGACAAGGGATAGCGGGCATCATTGAAAATATCGGCTGATATACCTCCTCAGGGTTTTTTTAATCGGCTCATATCATAAATAGTTTTAACTTGCTCGTTGGTTCCCCTTAACCTTTTTCCATAAAACGAATCTATTAAATACGATGATTCGAGTATTTATTACCGACGATCATGAGATGTACCTGGAGGGATTGGCTTTATTACTGGGCAAACAGGAAGATATAGAAGTAGTCGGTACGGCCGGATCAGGCAAGCAGCTGCTTGATCTGGTTCCCGGCATGGCAGTGGATATTTTGCTGCTGGATGTTTATTTACCCGATATTACGGAAGAAGACCTGCTGAAAAATATCCGCGCCCTCCGGCCCGATCTGAAGATCATTTATCTCACCCTGCTCCGCGGCACCCGCTATATCCACAAGCTGACCAAACATAATATCCAGGGTTATCTACTTAAGAATGCTCCCTTCATCGAACTGGTGAAGGCCTTGAAGGAAGTCCATTCCGGGAACACCTGGTTCAGTAAGGAGATCAATATCGGCGATATGGCCGAAGACTTCCGCAGCACGATCACCATTGACGACAAACAGATCGATGAGATCCTTTCCCGCCGGGAGCTTGAAGTCCTGAAACTGATCTGCCGGGAATACAGCAATGCGGAGATCGCCGGGAAATTGTTCCTGAGCGTAAGCACCGTCGAAACACACCGGAAGAACCTGATCGCCAAGCTCGGCGTCAACAATACGGTGGGGCTAGTAAAATTCGCCCTCAAACACAAACTGATCGACTGAAGGGCACGGCCCGATCCGTATCCACTCTTGGGCCGCCTCCACCCCCAGCCCCGTCCCCACCCCGGAATCTCCGTTTTCAATCCCGAAATTTTATTATATTGGGAGTAAATGATACACAACAGCCCGTGAAGTGCTCATTATTCCTTTTTTCCCTGCTGATCACCTTCTCCATTTTTGCACAGGTAGATACGGCTGACCTCCAACGGGCCTACAGACGAGGTCTGGATCTGACGGAGGCCCAGGTGGATTCTATCCGTTATTTCGCCGATTATATCGGTCATGCGGCACAAAAAAATGGCTATCCGGTAGGGAACGTGCATTCACTCCGCCTTTATGGCTTTTATTATGAGAACAAGGCGGATTTTGGAAAAGCCATCGATTTCTACCTGCAAAGCCTTTATGAGGCCCGCAGGATCAATGATATCGAAGATGAGGCTTCGGCGCTCACCGACCTCGCCATCGTTTACACCCAGGACCTGCGGCAGCCGCAGAAGGCAAAGGAAGTTTACCTGGAATGCGTGAAGATCAACAAACAACTGGGTGATGCTGTCTCTCTGATCCATACCTATAACAACCTCAGCGCTATCTATAACCGCCTGGGCCTTTACGACAGCGCCCTTATCTTTCTGCGGGAAGGGCTGCGCATCGGCAAGCCGCTTGAAGACAAGGGCAAGGAAGACCTTTCATCCCTCTACAACAATTTTGGCACCACCTATTACTACCGGAAGGAGTATGACCAGGCCCTGGTCTACTTCCGCAATAATTACCGGCATCATTCCCAGCAACATGATCTCTCCGGCAAGGCGGACCTCTGGATCGACGCGCTCAACCTGGCCGATTCCTATTCGGAGAAAGGCGTATATGACTCTGCCGCGAAATATGGGGATCAGTCCATCGACCTTGCCATACAGCTCGGATCAAAGAGCAAAGAATCGGACAGCTATCAGATCCTCGCGAAATTATACCAGCACAAAAAAGATTATAAAAAAGCCTTCGACTACCAGCGGAAGTGGTATGATCTGGATACGGCGCTGGTCAATGAAGGGACCTACAAATCCATCGCCGAGCTGGAAGAAAAATATGAAGCGAAGAAGAGGGAGAACGAGAAGCTGATCCTGCAAGGGGAGATCACCCAGCAAAAACTGAACACCAGGATCATGATGATCATGATCGTCAGTCTGCTCCTCGTGGCGATCATGGCGGCCCTGGCCTTTATGATCAAGCGCAAGGTCAACCGGCAATTGCAGGCTACCAATGACCTGGTCATGCGCCAGAACGAACGGTTGTCGGAACTGAACTATGAGAAAAATTCCCTGATCAGCATCGTCTCCCATGACCTGAGCACCCCGTTCGCCAGCATCGGTATGTGGAACCAGATCCTCCAGACGGATCAGGGCAATCTTACCGGTGAGCAGAAAAAAGCGCTCAGCCGTATCGAGCAGGCCACCGGCTATGGCGAAAAGCTCATACGCCATATCCTGGATGTCGAGAAGGCCCAGACGAATCAGCATATGGTAAATCTCGAGAACCTGGACCTCCGGATCTTTACCGAAACCATCATCGAGGAATTTCTCCCGGTAGCGACAAAAAAAAATATCCAGCTGCATCTGGATTTCCCTTCGAGGTCGCTTTATTTCCTGAGTGACAAGCAGTTGCTCAGCCGGATGCTGGAGAACCTGCTGTCCAATGCCATCAAATATACTTCCACGGGCAAGAATGTCTGGATGAGCGTGAGCGAAGAAAAAGATGCCATCAGCATCAGGGTCCGTGATGAAGGGGTGGGCATCGAGGAGGATGAGCTACCCCATCTCTTCGCCAAATACAGCAAGATCAGCTCACAACCGACCAATGGAGAGCCTTCAACGGGTCTCGGACTCGCCATCGTAAAGCGTATCGTGGAGGAGCTCAATGGCCAGATCTCCTGCGAGAGCTCACTGGGAAAAGGCTCCGTGTTCACCGTCGTCCTGAAAAAATAACAACCTCTTATCATCTTTTTGACGCTAAAATTGTTTAGTTGACAGCTACTGTCCTATATTTACCCGCATCGCTTATATAATTTGTCAGGAAATTTGATCATACGACGTTTTTCTGCGGGGCTGCTGCTCCTGCTTTTCTTGCTCGGCAATACGCCGAAGAAGACGCTTCATGATCTTTTCGCGCATCATAAAGACCTTTCCGGCAGATCCGGTGGGGAAGCCAGCAAGGCCCAGGTTGGCAATAAAGGGTTCAGCTGTAACTGCGAAAGCCAGGTCGTCGAATCTCCTTTCACGCAGGTCATCACCCATCTGGAGCTGATCGTTCCCTCTGTTAACCGGCCGGAAAAATTCAGTACGATAGGAAATGCATGGCACCGGCTGCCATCTTCTTACGCAGGATTGCGAGGTCCACCCATTGCATAGACCTCTTGCCGGCGCCAGACGTCGTGGTTGCCATTCCCGCTGATCTCCCTATTTTTTCATTTACTGTACACCGTATTCCGGTATATTCTCATGAACCGATCTCTATTTAGCGTTGAATTGTTGTTTGTTTTTCTGCTGGCGTTCGGCCAGGGCTCAAGCGCGCAGAACACCGATCCTTCCGGATCCATTTCATCGGGCGCCGGCTCCGTTTCTGGCACAGCCAGATCCGGTGGCAGCGGCTCTCTTTCTGGAAAGATCTCTGAAAAAGATGGGGCTCCTCTGGCAGGCGCCTCTGTCTATATCCCCGACCTCAAACTGGGCGTGGTCGCCGACAGCTCCGGCTACTACCGGTTCAACTCCCTTCCTTCGGGCAAGTATCTCGTCGAAGTGCATTATGTCGGGTACAAAACTTTTACCAGGTCAGTGACGGTCAGTGGGCCCGTCACCCTGGATTTTTCCTTGTCCGATGCCTTTGTGGAAGAAAGCCCCGTGGTCGTAACGGGTCTTTCCAAAGCCACCCAGATTAAAAGAAGCCCTGTACCGATCGTTGCGGTCACCCATCAGTATCTGGTCACCAACCTGAGCACGAATGCCATCGACGCGATCGCCAAAATCCCCGGGATCCGGGCAGTTACTACGGGCCCCAATGTTTCTAAACCATTTATAAGAGGTCTGGGCTATAACCGGATCCTGACCCTCTATGACGGCATCCGCCAGGAAGGCCAGCAATGGGGAGACGAACACGGTATCGAAGTCGATCAGTATGGAATGGAAAGAGTGGAAGTGATCAAGGGACCGGCCAGCCTGAGCTATGGGTCGGATGCCCTTGCCGGGGTCGTCAACCTCATCCCCACCCAGCCCGCCCCCGAAGGAAAAATGATCGGCGATCTCACCATGGATTATCAGACCAATAACAAATATATCGGCGGCTCCGCGATGCTGGGCGCTACCCGTAATGGCTTCGAATGGATGGCCCGTCTCTCGCACAAACAGGCTGTCGACTACCGGGACAAGATCGACGGCCGCGTATTCGGCACCGCCTTCAATGAGACGGATGCCAACGCTTCCATCGGCCTGCACCGCAAATGGGGCTACTCGCATCTGGATTTCGTCCTCTATGACGACCTCCAGGAAATTCCCGATGGCAGCCGCGACAGCGCGACAGGGAGGTTCACCCGGCAGGTCTCGGAAAAAGACAGCGCCGACCGTCAGATCGTCTCCAACGCCGATCTGGATAGCTACAAGATGGAGAAGCTTCATCAGCACGTGCAGCATTACCGGATCTATTCAGGCAATAGTTTTACCCTCGGAGAATACGGACGACTGCAGGTCAACCTCGGCTTCCAGCGCAGCGTACGCCGCGAGTTCAGTCATCCCGTATTGAACAGCATTCCCGGTCTGTACCTCCAGCTCAACAGCTATACCTACGATCTAAAATATTATCTGCCGGAATTCAACGACTGGAATATAACGGTGGGGCTTAATGGAACTTATCAGAACAACGACGCTACCAAAGGAACGGAATTCGTGATCCCATCCTACCGGCAGTTCGATATAGGGCCCTTCCTGCTGGCCAAACGCAGTTTTGACAAGCTCGATATTTCCGGCGGCCTCCGCTTCGATACCCGCTCCTTCAAAAATTCGGGGTTGTATACGGCTACCAACCCGGCAACCGGTTTCGACATGCCCGTTTACGGGGCCGACACCGCAGGCGCGGACAGACCTTTTTCTGATTACCGCAAGACCTTCAGCGGCTGGTCTGGCAGCATCGGCGCCACCTATAATTTTTCCGAGAAATTTTCGGTCAAAGCCAATATCGCCCGCGGCTTCCGCGCTCCCAATATCGCCGAGATCTCCGCTAACGGCGTGCATCCCGGCACGAATATCTACCAGCTGGGTAACCCGGATTTCAAGCCCGAGTTCAGCCTGCAGGAAGATATCGGCTTTGTGTATTCTTCTCATTACGTAGTGGCTACGCTGGACCTTTTCAATAATTTTATCAGCAATTACATCTACAATCAGAAGCTGCAGAATCCGGACGGCTCCGACTCCACGGATGTCAACGGGAACAATTATTTCCAGTTCACGGCATCCCGCGCGCAACTCTATGGGGGTGAGGCCAGCATCGACATTCACCCGATAAAGGCGCTCCATTTCGAGAACAGCCTGTCGGTCGTGTACGGCAACAACAAAGGCCCCAACGGCAAGGCCGTGAACGACAGCGCAAAATACCTTCCCTTTATACCACCCACGCATGGGATCTCCGAGCTGAGATATGAATTCAGCGTCAAGCCCGCGCATATCGCACATGCTTTTGTAAAGGCGCAGCTGGAATACTATGCATCGCAGGACCGCGCCTTTCTGGCCTATAATACCGAAACGCCTACGGCCGGTTATTCGCTGTTCAACGCCGGGGTAGGAGGGAGCTTTACCAATAAAAAAGGGAAGACGATCTTCAATCTCTACCTGAATGCGAACAATCTGTTCGATGTGGCCTATTATGATCACCTGAGCCGCCTGAAGTATTTCCTGTATTCCCCGGAGGATACGAATCCGGCCCACGGGATCTATAATATGGGCAGGAATATCAGTCTCAAACTGGATTTTCCGCTGGATTTTACCATGAAAAAGCAGGAGGGGGAGACGCTTAACTGATAATAATTTTGATTTTCAGACGTTAGAATAGGAGTGTACTAACCCAATGTCATAGGTTTCAAAGAGCCGTCACAGCGATGTGGCGGCTTTTTATTGGCCAGGATCGTCGGGGATATTCCCATCCTGATAGTAGTCCCCGGTGCTGTAATCGAAAGTTTTGACGGCCGACCGTTTGTAATCCGGATCGTAGTGCACGAATATATACAGGTATACTACCCGGCTCAGCCGCATGATCCAGGGCTGGAACAGCACGAGCAGCACTGCATTGATACCCATCCACCAGAAAAACCGGTGGTCTTCCGTCGAAATGCCGATGAGGAACCACCATGCGAAAAAACTGAAGAGCGACATAAAAAAGCAAAGCCCATAGCTCACATATCCGGTCCCATACCAGAAGCCCACTTCCAGCTCGTAACGTTGCCCGCATTCAGGGCATGTCTCAGGCATTTTCATAGTCTTCTTCAATTTCCATGGATTGCCTTCGGAGAACATGGGGCCTCTGCGGCAGCGGGGGCATTTCATGGTGAGCAGGCTCCAGAAAAAATTCGGTCTTTGTTGGGAAGGCATTGGCAAAGTTAACCAACTTATCGGGTCGCCGCTACCTTATCGGTCGGCGCCGCCAGGACCGCAAGCTCGCATGGCGGGTTGTTAAGGCTGCGGCCCGGTCCGAAGATCATACCGTCCAGGTCGTCAGTCCGTGATCGGTAAACTGATAAGGCTTGCAATACCCGCCGAACTGATGCAGCGCGTCCATTACCGGATACTTGGAAATAGCGGGGCAATAGAAGGTCATGAACCCCCCGCCACCAGCACCGGAGATCTTCCCGCCCGTGGCGCCGGCTTTTTTGGCGCTTTCGTAGAGCTCCTCGATCAACGGATTGGAGATGCCCTCCGCCATCTGCTGTTTCTGACGGAAACCAAAGTCGAGGATCTCCCCGATCTCATGGATACGTCCTTTCAGCAGGGCTTCCTTCATCAGCTGCGCCTGATGCTTCAGCTGGTGCATCGCTTCGATGGACTTTGCTTTTTTATCGACGACATTCTGGCTTTGCTTTTCGATGATCTTTGCCGATTCACGGCTCGTGGAAGTATAATATAACAAGAGATTGTTCTCCAGCTCGAACAGGTATTGCTGCTTGACCCGCAAAGGGTTTACGATCACTTTGTCGCCTTCATAGAACTCCATGAAATTCACTCCGCCAAAGGTGGCGGCATACTGGTCCTGTCTGCCGCCTGCCATCTTCAGGTCCTTTCTTTCGATGTCATAGGCCAGGTGCGCCATATCGTAT
>DATHHO010000218.1:0-4382 GCA_035317125.1 Puia sp. | reverse complement strand
TCTCCACCACCTACTTCCAGAGCTATCAGCTGGCTTATGATATAGCCCGGAAGGCCGAACGTTGCTTCCGCTACGAACTCGGGCTTTCCGACTCCGCCTATATCAATTTCGGATATTGGGACAGCCTGAAGAAAGGACTCCTGGCAGGGGAAAAGCTGTCGTACGATATCCACACGCTGGAGATCGCTTACCTCGAACAGAACAAACGCGAGCTCGAGCTCACCAAGCCCATCTCCCTTTCTCAGCTTGACCCCGTCGCCCTGCTGAAGCTGAAAACGACGGGCGAATGCTGGGTCAATCTGCCCGAAGAACTCTTCGACATGGATTACCCAGGCCATTATATGCGCCGCGTAAGATCGGTGGCGCTTACCATCCCCTGCATCTCGGGTCCGTACACGACCGTGAGCTGCATACTGACGATGATAAAGAATTCGGTGCGCACCAGCGGCCTGTCCGGAGACGCAGCCACGTACTCCCGCAAACAGACCAACGGAGTGCCCGCCGATGACCCCCGCTTCAGGGATGGAGTTGGCGCCCTGCAGTCCATCGCGACCAGCAGCGCACAGAATGATAACGGATTGTTCGAGCTGAATTTCCGGGACGACCGTTACCTTCCCTTCGAAGGGGCCGGCGCCATCAGCCTCTGGCATATCCAGCTCCCCGCGGCAGTCAGACAGTTCGATTACAATACCATTTCCGATGTGATCGTTCACCTGAAATACTCGGCGCGCGACGGAGGAGACGCCCTCCGCTCCATCGCAGCCACCAGCCTGACGACCGCGATCAACAAGATGCTGGTCTCTACAAAGGACACAGGACTGATGCGCATATTCAGCGCGAAGAATGATCTGGCGACGGACTGGTACCGTTTCCTCCACCCGACAAATGCCACCGATGACCAGACGCTTTCCCTCGTCCTCGATCAGAGCCGGTTCCCGCTGTTTGTCCAGGGCAAGAAGATAAAGATCACCTCCATTGAATTTGCCGCCGATACAGTCGCAGTGCCCACCAAACCCTTATCGGTCGTTTCACCCGCATCGACGGATGTGCTGAACCTCACCGCGGCGGCTATCTATGGTAACTGGCTCAGCGGATCGGTGGATTACAGTGCCGCCCCGAAGGATCCCGGCACCTGGATAATAAAGAATGTGGTCGCCAATGACAGGCTGAAGGACACCGACCTGAACAATCTGGTTATCATCGTTCATTATCAGGTCTCATAGACACAGGCCGCGGAGTTTAATCCCGAAGGCAGGCCCCGGAGACAGGGCCCGAAGAAAGTGAAAGAAGTTGGTAGATAGTTTTCGTAGGTTAATCTGCTCAGATTAAGGTTTAGGGTTTTAGAGTTTAGGTTTAGAGTTAGAGTTAGCTAAGGCCCGCTCCCCGGAGCGGGCTTTTAGTTTCCAGTCTTCCCAAACTGTATGATCTGCGTGCTGTCATTATTCTTAGCCAGTATCCACGATTCCTTCCCCGCAATGCTGATCGGAAGGATATGCCTTACCTGCCCTTTGATCACAAGACCGTTCAGCGGCGTGACCCCGAACGAATCGCGGCCCTTGTTCAGCAGGATAGTTCCATAATCCGCGTCATACCTGCCCATCTGTATATTGTTATCGTAGAAGTTCCCCATCAGCAGGATATCCGGCAACCCGTCCCCGTTCGCGTCGATGACGGCCGCATCCCGGTACGAAGACAACTGCGCCTCCCACGGCAGGGCCTGCACTTTGAAATCGAGATTGCCCTGGTTGATCAGGATGGCATTCGAAAAATAATCGGCGCTCAGCGTATCCGCCTTGCGGAGCTTGTCCTCGGAGAATAGGTCGGTAAGCGTAGCCCTGGCGAAATTCTCTGCATACAAAAAACTCTTCTTCATCGCGGGCATCTGCTTCTCCAGCTCCTGCTTATTGGCAAATGGCAATTCACGCCCATCGATATAATAGGTGAGGACCTGCTCTTTCTTCCCGTTGCCATCGAAGTCATAATAATATAGTCGCACGGGTGCGGCTGCCGATGCCGTCAGCCGGCTGTTCAGCCCCAGGTTGCCCGCAACGATGTCGATATCGCCGTCGTTGTCGATGTCCACCGGCAGGATGAAATTCCACCACCCTTTCTTATCGGTCAGCATCTTTCTGGAAAAATGCCCTCCATTGTTCATAAACGCGACGATGCCGCCCCATTCCAGCGACAGGATCAGATCTTTCTCGCCATTCTTGTCCAGGTCGAACCACAACGCTTTCGTCACAAATCCAGGCGCCACCAATTCCGGCGCACGCTCGGCCGTGACATCCCTGAATTTACCCGTTCCATCGTTCTGAAGAAGATACGATCTGGGCACCCGGCCATATTCAAACGGCACCGATCTGCCTCCGATAAAAAGGTCCACATACCCGTCTCCGTTAAAATCGAACGGAATAACACAGGACGCATTCATAAACAGGCTGTCGAATGCCTGGTCGAGCCGTTTCAACTGCCCGTGACCGTCGTTCAGATAAACCCGCGGCGTAAGATAAGGGTCCTGGCCAAAATATTCATTTCCACCGCTGGCGACCACGAGGTCCATATTCCCGTCATGGTTCACATCTACCCAGCAGGCGTCCACATCCTCCCAGGTGCTGTCCTGGTCCAGCGCCGGCTGTGGGCTCCGGGTGAATTTGCCGGTCTTGTCCTGGATAAAGACGGCGCTCTTCTTCCATTTGGAGCTGCCGATGAACACATCTTCATATCCGTCTTTGTTGAGATCGCCGATGGCCAGGGCCGGCCCTTCCGTAGACAGCATATGCGGGATCAGCGGCTCCCGGTCGAATTCATGGAACTGGTTCTCCTCATGCCGGTGCAGCAGACCGGTCGACGAAGTAATATCTTTTACGGGCCGGGTCTCATTCTTCCAGTGAGCCGTCAGTATCGAATAATCAAATGCGGGTAGCCCTTTCCGGTAGACAAAATTCATCCGGCCAGCCACCTGCGGCACCTGCGCCCCGCTCTGCACCAGACCCGCCGACCCCGCCCCCGGAGCAGCCCCTGCCGCCCCTTCCTGCACACCCCTCTGCGGCAGTTGCACACGCTCATAGCTGTTGTCCGGCCATACCAGGAACATAGAATCGACGATGGTCTTGTCCAGCCCGATATGAACCGGTCCTTCCGTACTCGACAGAAATCCCCTCACCGGATATTTTTCATACGTACGGATCCCGCCATTGGCAAAAAGGATCACCTTGGCGCCAAGCGCATTGATATTCTTTTCCGGCCCTTTCAGCGTGATATCTATAAATGGCCTGGTATTCTTGTCATTGGCCGTATTCCGGTAGATCAGGGCGGGCTCGTCGATATTATTCACCACCATGTCGAGGTCCCCGTCATTATCCAGGTCCGCATAGATCGCGCCATTGGAATAGGTAGGATGCGAGCCGTCTACCGAGTCTTTCAGATCGGAGAACATCATCTTTCCGGAATTCCGGTAGAATTTGCTCGGCAGCTTGATCTCCGGGAATTTATTGATCAGATCCATGTCCTTATTGTCCAGGCTGTTCTCATGCATCTTCTGCTGCAGCTCCTGGTTCGAGATAAAATTGATATAGTCGATATCGTTCAGCCGCTTGGGGATCCCGTTCGTTATAAAAAGGTCCTTCAGCCCATCGTTGTCGAAATCGACCCACAGCGGTGACCACGACCAGTCCGTAGCCGCCACCCCCGCATAAAGACCCACCTCGCTGAAATGGCCATTCCGCTTGTTCAGCTGCAGGTTATTCCGCGTATACTGATAGTTATAGCCATACCCGATCTTAAGGTTGAATACATCCCAGGTATCTTCCCCTTCCGATCTTTTCAGAACGTAAGGATCATAAGGCAGCATGTCCATCGATATGATCTCGGGATAGCCGTCATTGTTGACGTCCGCGATGTCCACCCCCATGGTAAACTGACTGGTATGCATGATCCGGTCGGTCAGTTCGTCTTTGAATGTTCCGTTATGCTGGTTGATATACAGGTAGTCGTTCTCATGGAAATCATTCCCCACATAGACGTCCGGAGAGCCATCGAGATCGATATCCGATACGACCACGCCAAGCCCATAGCCGATCACGGAACTGTGGATACCCGCTTCCTTCGTCACATCGGTGAACCGTCCCGTCCCTTCATTCCGGAAAAGACGGTCGCCCGACAAGGGGTTGAAGGTCGCCAGCTTCTTGTCGCGGGGACCAAACGTGCCGTTCTGATGGATCGAGTGATTCAACAGGTACATATCCAGATCGCCATCCCCGTCATAGTCGAAGAACACAGCCTGCGTGCTGAACCCCGAGAAATCAAGCCCATACTCCTTCGCCTCGTCCCGGTAGGTTGGAATCCCATCCTTCCCGATGCCCTGACAGATCAGGAGCTGGTTG
>DATHHO010000217.1:0-38664 GCA_035317125.1 Puia sp. | reverse complement strand
TGTCGATCTTCAGCTTCATCCTGTCTTCGACAAAGGAGATCTCTTTTCCGTCGGGCGAGTAGGCCGGCTGGTAATTCTCCTTTTCATTACTGATCACCGGTGTTTCTTTTAATACGGTAGAGGCATAGAAATATGGCTCGTCTGCCCGCTGCCTCCTGGTCTCGAAGATCTTCCAGCTGTCGCCTCTTTCGGAAGCATAGAGCAGGGCCTTTCCGTCGGGCGAGAAGCTAACGCTCCTTTCCTGTTCCGGAGTATTGGTGATCCGTTTGGTGACGCCGCCTTCCACGCTGGTCACGAACACCTCGCCCCTGAAGATGAAGGCCACTTCCTTTCCGTTGGGGCTTACGGCTACATCCCGGGCTCCGCCGGTCACGGGAATGATCTTTTCGTTATTGGCCTTGGCATCGGCGGCCAGGGTAATATTGATCTTCTGCGGCTTCCCGCCCGGCTGTCCATCCGGCGGACCATTCGTCTTCAACGTATACAGATCTCCGTCATAGCTGAAACAAAGCATGCCACCCGTGCTGCTGCTCAGGAATCTGACCGGATGTTTTTTAAAGGAGGTGATTGGTGTGGATTTTCCTCCGTCCAGGCTCATTTTATGTACGTTGAAACTGCCGCTCTCTTCGCTCAGGTAATAGAAGGCCTTATCGTTGTCGGTAAAGATGGGGTTGCGGTCTTCCCCGGTGAAACTGGTTATCTTCTTATGGACGCCGGTCTTCATATCCCAAACCCAGATATCGCGTGCGATAGAGGAAACATGATGTTTGCGGAAAGGGTTTTCTCCGCCTTTTTTATCATGATAGATCAGCTTACTGCCGTCCTGGCTCAGTTTGGTATCTTCTGCCGGAGTGGAAAGTAATTGCTGCACTCTCCCGCCGTCGACACTTACCTGGTAGAGCTCTGGCTGCGAAGCCACGGGGAAGGTCCTGTTGCTGGCCACATCCATGCGGACCGCACCAAAGATGACGCTTTTGTTGTCCCTTGAAAATTCGTAGGGATATTCATTGGCGGAGTGGAAGGTGAGACGTTTGGCTTCCCCACCGGCAGCGGGCATGATATAGATATCGAAATTACCATACCGGTCGCTGGCGAAGGCGATGTATTTCCCATCATGGCTCCAGACGGGCATAAAGTCATGCGCCTCGTGTACGGTCAGGGCCACGGCCTCTCCACCGCCGGAAGGCACTTTGTACAGATCGCCTTTATAAGTGAACACTACCGTTTTTCCATCGGGGGAAATTGCATTGTAGCGTAACCAGCCCGGTGTGATCTGGGCCCGGATCGAAAAATTAAGAAGGAGAAGACTGAGTCCCTGAATAAAGATCTTGTTCATAAGTAGTCGTTTTGGTATATTAACGGGGCCGCCTCAGCGGACCGCGGACGCGCTCACTTTATTCATCCCTTGCTCAGCTTCAGCATGATCACATCATGCGGGGCAACGACGGCCTTGAAGGGCGAGGATGTCTTCCCCACCGCTTTTTTCTGCCAGAGGTCATACAGGGTAAAGCTTGCACCCGCATCCAGCGCAGCATTGGTCACACTGTCCCTGATCATTTCCTTCCCCCAGTCGAAGGCTAAATTCTTCGGGCTTGCCGAACGGTTCAGAAAACAAACGGCCCAGTCACCGCCTTGCAAAGGTTTGACCCAGGTCTCCAGGCTATCTTTCGCAGAATATTTAAAGCCCTGCACGCCCATGGGGTCCTGGTCGACGGCGATGACTTCTTTATGGACGAGGATCCCGCCGGTGCGCGCGGACATTTTCCGGATATCGTTGCCGGCAATAAGCGGGGCCGCCAGCATGCACCAAAGGGAAAAATGAGCCCTGTCCTCAGACTGCGTCATCCCGTTGCCCACCTCCAGCATATCCGGATCATTCCAGTGGCCCGGGCCGGCGTATTTCGCAAGGCCAGCCTGTTTGTCGGCGATGCGCATGATGCCCCAGGCCGACCATCCCCCATTTCGTTTCTCGCAATCGAAGCAACCGAAAATATCCCCGGTGGTGCGCCACAGCTGCCCTACGGGCTGGGCCCATTCCCAGGGTTTGTTATTGCCCCATTCGCATAAACTGAATAGGATGGGACGACCCGCTTTGCGCAAGGCCTTGCTCATGGTGGTATAGGCCTCTTTTGCATTCAGGCCTTCCGAGCTGCACCAGTCGAATTTCAGGTAATCCACTTCCCAGGCGGCATAGTTACGCGCATCCTGGTATTCATATCCCCTTGTACCGGGATATCCGGCGCAGGTTTTGGTGCCTGCACAATTATAAAGGCCGAACTTCAGTCCTTTCGAATGGACGTAGTCGGCCACGGGCTTTATTCCATGCGGAAATTTTTGCGGGTCGGGTATCAGGTTGCCCAAACTATCTCTTTCCTTCGCCATCCATCCGTCATCCAGCACCAGATAATCATAACCGGCATCTTTCATTCCGGAAATGACCATGGCATCCGCCGTCTCCATAACCATCTTCTCGCTGATATTCGTCTGAAAAGTATTCCAGCTGTTCCAGCCCATGGGTGGAGTCAGGGCGAGGCCTTCGAACTTCTGGGCATGCAGCATAAGGGTGCAGCCCGAAAAGAGAATAAAGAGTGACAGAAACAGGGATTGACGCATGAAAATAAAGATAGGAAAATTTTATTTCTGATTCACCGGAGTTTCGATGATCAGGAATTCCGATCCTTCTTTGCAATGGATGGACACCCTATCCGTATCCCAGATACCCGCTCCATCTTTTTCATGCAGGTCCGTTTCATGTACCCGGATACTGCCTTCGATGAGGAAAATAAAAAGACATTTGTTCGTGGAGTTGAAAGAGTAGCCGATATCCTGGCCTTTGTCAAACCAGCCCAGCGATAGTTTTGCGTTCTGGTTGATCCAGCAATGCACCTGGCCTTCTTCGTGAGAGATGATCGTAGTCAGCCTGTTCTTCCTTCCCGCTCTGGGGAAGCTCCGCTGCTGATATCTCGGAGCGATATTCTGCAATTTGGGCTGTATCCAGATCTGCAAAAAGTTCACCGGCTCATCGCCGATATTGTATTCCTCATGCCGCAGGCCACTGCCCGCGCTCATGATCTGAACGCCGCCTTCTTCCACCGTTGTGCTGTAGCCCATGCTGTCCTTGTGGTTCATCTTACCTTTCAGCAGGACGGAAATGATCTCCATGTTCACATGCGGATGGGTGCCAAAGCCTTTTCCCACCTGCAGGTAATCGTCGTTGAACGCCATCAGGGTTCCGAAAGCGCTCTTTACCGGATCAGTATAATCCGAAAAACTGAAAAAGAAATTGCTTTGCAGCCAGCCAATATCCTTTTTGCCTCTTTCGGAGGCGGGAAATAATACTATTTTCATGTCAATCCATTTATGCCGGTGCGCCGCAAGAGCGACACAAGGCGATTCTATCCTTTATACCGGTGAGGGCACTCCGAACACCAGCTTGTTTGCCATGCCGATCTCGTCCTGGCTGATCGTGTGGCCCATGTTCCGGTAGATCTTTTTTGTCAAGGAGGCATGCATATTCTTCAGCAACTCCGCCGTCGCATCCACCCGTTCTACCGGCACATGGGGGTCCGGATCGCTGGTCCCGATAAAGACCGGCGTGCCTTTAAAATCCCCTTTATACTTCTCCGGACAGATCCTGTCGCCGATAAGGCCACCCGTAAAGGCCACAGCCCCGCCCCATTTTTCCGCGTTGCGGGTAATGTATTCCAGCATGAGACAGGCGCCCTGCGAGAAGCCGAGGAAATAAATATTTTCATGCGGAACGCCTTGCGCCGTCACCTCTTTTACCAGCTCATCCAGGACGTTGAGGGCCGAGGAGAGCCAGGGTTCGTTCTGTGCCGGGGGAGCCAGAAAGGAATAGGGGTACCAGGTATTGCCCGTCGCCTGCGGGGCCAGCAGGGCAAATTCCTCTGCCTCCAGGCTGTCGGCAAGCGAAAGGATATCCTCCGCCGTACCACCCCGGCCATGGATCATGATGAGGGCCTTGCCTCCGGCGCGCAGTGTTTTCCCTGCCGCTATAGTATTTTTTTTATGCATGCTTTATACGTTTATGGATACTCCGTTCAAGGGGACGGGGTGCGGGGCCTGTCTGCACTGGCAGTCCGGCTTTGCAGACTTGCACCTTGCTTAGCCCAGTTTTGGCAGCACGGCTTCGATCTTTGCCCGTTCGGCTTCATAACGCGCAGGTAATTTAAGATGAGTGCCCAGTTCACTGACGGGCTCGTCCCTGTCGAATCCCGGATTTTCCGTCGCCAGCTCGAACAATACGCCGCCCGGCTCCCGGAAATAGAGGGAGAAGAAGTAATCGCGGTCTATTTTTTCGGTGATGTGTAATCCTTTCTGAACGATCTTCTCCCGGTAATCCATCAGGATCTTATCGTTCTTCACCCGGAAGGCAACGTGGTGGTTGGTCCCGCCGGCCACATGACCGGTCATGGTAAGAGGCGCCTCCACGAGGTCGACTACCGATGCGGTCCCGATCGCGTCGGTGGCATATCTGGAACGGCTGCCTTCCTGTCCGGTGAGCTGATACCCAAAGATCCCGGTCAGGATCGCGGCAGTGGGCTTATTGTTCTTAAGCATCAGGGTGATGCTGTGGAAACCGCGCAGGGCATTGGCCTCCGCCACTTCCTCCGTCACCCAGGGCTTCCGTTTATCTTCTGCCGCAGGCACGATGAGATTGATCTTCAGACCGTCGGGATCCTGAAAGGCGAGGAATTGTTCGCCAAACCTTTCGCCGACCGGCTCCTGTTTCACGTTGAACCGGGTAAGGCGTTCTTTCCAGAATTCCAGACTACCCTTTGGTACGGAATATCCTATCTCCGTCGCCATACCCGTACCGATCCGGCCTGGGACGATGCCTTCCCAGGGGAAAAAGGTAAGGATGGTCCCAGGTTCGCCGACCTCGTTCCCAAAATAAAAATGATAGGTCTCCGGATCATCGAAGTTGACGGTCTTTTTTACCATCCTCAGTCCAAGGACCCTAGTATAGAATTCATGATTACGCCTGGCGTTGCCCGCGATGGCAGTAATATGATGAAGGCCCAGGATGCGGCTGTCCGTTGTGGGTGTGCTCCCCGTCACTGTCTGGGTTTCGTTTATTGTCTCGTTGTCCATATGCTTCCTTTTGTCGCGCGAACAAGTGTTGTTCCGCAGTTTATGCTTGTTTGATGACCTGCACTTCGGCATTGATCTTTATTTCATCGCCAACCACCACGTTGCCTGCTTCGGTGACCGCGCTCCAGATCAATCCGAATTCCTTGCGGCTTACCTTTCCCGTTACGGTGAAGCCTGCCTTGATCTGTCCATAAGGATCCGTCACCATACCGCCGAATTCTACATTCAGGGTTATCGGTTTGGTGATGCCGCGTATCGTCAGGTCGCCATGTAATTTTGCTTCGTCGTCCCTGGTCTCGTATTTAGTGCCCACGAATTTCAACTGTGCATGTTCTGCGGCATGGAAGAAATCGGGAGATTTCAGGTGACCGTCACGCTGTTCGTTGTTCGTGTCGACAGAGTCGATATCGGCGGTGAACAGGATCCCCGATGCCGTGTTAAAATCGGTCCCTTCCGTCTCCAGTTCCAGGTTGAACGTTGAAAAGTTTCCCGTAACGGTGGTGATCATAAGATGTTTTACCTTGAACTGTATCTCGGAATGTGCGGGATCTATTACCCATTTTGTCTTTGCCATAGTGTTTATTTTTTAGGACATAAAGGTACTATGGCACGGAGCCCTTTCCATTGAGGCAGGATAATAAATGGCATTGATCTATGTCACGCCGGGCACCCGCACAAAGTCCGGGAAAAAGGGTCTGAGTTATATTTCCGGGCAGGTGCGGGTCCTCACGATCTGTTTGCGCGGATGGGCGGATTTGTCAGACCATGCGGTCAGCCGGGCTTTTTGCCGGGGAGTCTTTCTTTCCGAAGGCGGCTCAGGGTTTCGCGGGTGATGCCAAGATAAGAAGCGATCATGTGCTGGGGCACCCGCTGAGCACAGTCTGGGTAGGTCTTGATGAATTTGAGGTATTTGCTTTCCGCCGACCCGCTGAGGGATTCCATCAGTCTTCTCTGGGTGGCGATCAGGTTGTTTTGTATGAGGATGCGGAAATAGCGTTCGAACTGGGGCACCTTCAGGAGCAGGATCTCCCAGGATGGCCTGGTGATCAGCAGGAGCTCGATATCTTCCAGGGCTTCCATATTATAGGACGAAGGTTCGTCCGTAAGAAAACTGTAGAGATCGGCCGCCCACCAGCCCTCCGATGCGAATTGCAGGATATGCTCGTTGCCTTTCTGATCGATCGTATAGGAACGCATGATCCCTTTGTCTACAAAAGCGGTGTATTTGCATATATCCCCTTCCTGCAGGAGGTATTGTTTTTTGCGCAGCTTCTTCCGGGTGAACAGACTTTTACAAAAATCATATTCCTCCTGCGTGACGGATATTTTTTCGGAGACCTTTTTGTATAATAGTTCGATCATAGACAGGATTAAGGCAGCTCAACCGTTGCGAACCAGTAATTGATGAATGTCTTTATCTTGAAAATGGTATTCTCGTAGCTATCCGGTTTTTTGATGAAGCTGTTAGCGCCGGACGAATAGCTTTTTTCCACGCCGGCCTCCACCTCTTCGGACCTGAACGTCTCGGCTGTCAGATACCGGTCGTCGGGATCACTTTCCACCATGAGAATGCTATGTTTCATGTGCTGGGGTTTGATAAACGCAATTTACTGAATTCTTATCTCCCTGGCCGGATACAAAGGGGGGTGGTCCTGCGCCGGAAAGCATTTTCAGCCGGTGCCGCAAAATTTAACTATCTTGCGGCAAAATTTTCAGCCCAAAACCGTTCGGGATCAGTCCGGTAGAAGGTTCAGATGGCTTCTTTAACCTTTTATTAACCCAAGGGAGAATACATTTGTCAACAATTCAGGGGTCGGGCGATAAGCCGCAAACCGATAAAATGGTCCATGCGAATTGCACAGAAACATTCAACAAGATACTATAAGTGAAATTATGAAGAAGCTTTTCGTTATTGCGTTGGCTCTTATCGCCACAACTGCTGCTTTTGCTCAAAAAAATGACTCTACCGCCGCCGTAAAAAAGCTGCTGATAGCGGCCCCTCCCCCGGCCGCCAAACCAAATCCCAACAAAAAGGACTGGAGCAAGCTTAATCTGACCCGCAGGGCGAATGATCATTTTATGTTTGAGCTCGGTTATGACGCATGGGCAGGCAAGCCGGACAGTATTCATACCGGAGGGTTGCCCCGCAGCGTAAATGTCTATTTCATGTTCGATTTCCCGTTCAAGACGGATCCCCGCCTCAGCATTGGTGCGGGTCTTGGTATCGGAAGCAGCAATATATTCTTTGACAAGCAGGAAGTGCTGGTTGCGGCGGTCAACAATCCGACCCTGGCCTTCCCCGATGAATCCGGCGCCAATCACTATAAGAAGTACAAACTGGTCACCACCTTCCTCGAAGCACCGGTAGAGCTGCGGTTTGCCCTCGACCCGGAGAACACCAATAAATCCTGGAAGTTTGCGGTAGGGGTGAAAGTAGGTCTGCTGCTCAGCGCTTACACCAAGGGAAAGACCCTTGAGAACAATGTCGGCCAGACCCTCGCCAATTATACGATCAAAGAAAGCTCCAAACAGTTCTTCAACGGTACCCGGCTTGCGGGTACGGCCAGGATCAACAAGGGCGTCTTCGGCGTCTTCGGTCAGATCTCCGCCACGGGCCTGATCAAGAGCAGCGCCGGTCCCTCTATATTTCCTTTTTCAGCCGGGATCGTGCTGAGCGGGTTGTAGGGAGCGCGGGTTAAGGGCTCTCGCCGCTTGCGCGGGTTCGTTCTCTTTCGGGCTCGCACGGCCGGTTCCGGGCCGCGGCGAATTACTGGTGAGTTTGTATCCCACCCCCGGTACAGTTCAGCCATGATTCGGCCTTTGTCAGCCCCGATGCTTGTGCCTGACCCTTTGCCAGAACGCTCGTTCGCTGCGTCGTTTACCCGGACTTCAGCTTTCTATCTCGTTTGCTCCAGTATACGCTGCAATGCCCAATTTTCTACTCCGGGTGGTCCGATCTATGCTTACCTTTGCTCTCCAAATTGAAATCGTTTGTTAGATAATAAAAAGAATATACAGAAAGAGGAAAAAGCCGTCATTGTCGGAGTGGTGACCAAGACCCAGACGGATGAGCAGGCAAAGGAATACCTGGACGAGCTGGCCTTTCTGGCCGAGACGGCCGGTGCAGTGACGATGAAGCGGTTTACCCAGAAAATGGCCCATCCCGACAGCAAGACCTTTGTGGGCAAGGGCAAGCTGGAGGAGATCAAGACCTATATCACCTTAAAAGAGATCCGGGTCGTCATCTTCGATGATGAGCTGACGGGCTCGCAGATCACCAATATAGAGAAGATCCTCGAATGTAAGACGATCGACCGGTCCGACCTGATCCTCGATATTTTCGCCAGCCGGGCCAAGACAGCACAGTCAAAGTTACAGGTGGAGCTGGCCCAGTACCAGTATCTTCTGCCCCGCCTGAAAGGCATGTGGAAGCATCTGGAAAGGCTGGGGGGTGGTATCGGGACAAGGGGACCGGGGGAGACGGAAATCGAAACGGACCGACGCATCGTAAAAGATAAGATCTCGCTGCTGCGCAGACGTTTGCAGGAGATCGACAAGCAGGCATTCACCCAGCGCAAGGACCGGGGCGAGTTCATCCGGGTGGCCCTCGTGGGGTACACGAATGTGGGCAAATCGACCCTTATGACCCTGCTAAGCAAGAGCGAGGTCTTTGCAGAGAACAAGCTGTTCGCCACGCTGGACACGACCACCCGAAAGGTCGTCTTCGAGAACACGCCATTTCTGCTCAGCGATACGGTCGGCTTTATCCGCAAGCTGCCGCATCACCTTATCGAAAGCTTCAAAAGCACGCTGGACGAGGTCCGCGAAGCCGATATCCTGCTGCATGTGGTGGACGTCTCCCATCCGGGCTATGAAGAACAGCTGGGGGTGGTGAACAAGACCCTGCAGGAGCTGAAAGTCTTTGAAAAGCCGACGGTGGTCATTTTCAACAAGATCGATCAGTACGAGACCAATACCTTCGATCCCTGGCTGGAAGAGGGGGTAAAGCAGGATATCATGGGCGAGCTGAAGGAGCGGTGGGAGCGGGAGACCCATGGCCAGTGCATTTTCATTTCCGCCACCGAACGGCGGAATATCGACGAACTGCGCCGCACCGTCCTCGAGAAGGTGAGGGAGTTGTATAAGATAAGGTATCCCTACCGGTCGGAGTTTATATATTAGCGAGGCGCATGGGCCGGTTTCGGGCCGGGTGCGGACCCGCAGGCCGCAACGGAATAAATAGGAAAACAATAGGTTGTTTCAATGGACCTGAAAAAATATACATGGCATAAGGTAGCGGAGACGGAGGCGGACATAAAATGGACGCCGGGAGAAGTGGCCCTCGTGGAAGCCGGCGAGAAAAAGATCTGCATTGCGCGCTGGAAGGACGGCTGGTATGGCTTTTCGCATTCCTGCCCCCACGCCGGCGGGCTGATGGAGGAGGGGTATCTGGACGATCTGGGGAATATCGTCTGTCCGGTGCATCATTACAAGTTCAGCCTGCGGAATGGCCGCAATACCAGCGGGGAAGGCTACAAGCTGAAGACCTATCCGGTAGAATCCCGTCCCGACGGCATCTTTGTCGGGATCGTCGAGGGTGGGTTGATGGGGTGGTTGTGAGGGGGTGCCGGGCTGACCATTTGCATCAATTTTCCTGGTCCATGCAATGTTGATTACTGGTGAAAGCTGAGATGATAAATGAGGAAAATCAGTCGGCCGGACTGGCCTGCCCAGTTGGTCGGAGCATCCGACTGTTAATCAGCGGGTCGTGGCCCAGTTCCGGGTTGCGGGAATTGCTTTCGGTAGTCGCAGTTGGCGTTGGAGGTCAATTTTCAAAATAGCTCCGGTTTTTTTGAGATAGCCGTCTTTTAAAAAGGGAAAATCCCTATTTTTGCAACCCCTTTTGGAGAAGAAAGGGCCGTTTTACACATATTCCTCCTTAGCTCAGTTGGTTAGAGCATCTGACTGTTAATCAGAGGGTCGCTGGTTCAAGTCCAGCAGGGGGAGCACAGCACACGAATTAAAACGAACAAAAAAGAATCGGAACCCGCATCAAGCCTAGATTTGATGCGGGTTTTTTCATGCCTCGAATTTGGCTGATTTCCACTGATTATTGCGAGTTTTTTAAGATTGTTGAAGGGACGAGGAAAATTGATTTCGATAAATTGGGGATATAATGAAAGGGGCAGGTAATATTAACAGAAAAGAGTTCAGTTGTTGCAAAAAATACAACTACTGCGGGAGAGGTAAAAGATGCAGGAAGTAAATAAAAGGCTTTGTTTATTAGGGTGAGTTTGCCGACTTTGCAAGAAAATAAGATAGGTGCCTGATCTATATATAATAGCTGGTTGCAATGGAGCAGGTAAAACAACTGCCAGTTTCACGATTCTGCCGGAAATGCTTAAGATAACGAGACCATTACACCGGAGCCAGTCGCCGAGGGAGGATTAAACATCGAAAATATTATTATTAATAAGCATATTTGGGAGATAATTAATAGTCAAGACAAACGAAATGGAAATAAATAGATCCCAGCCTAGCGAGCTATTTAATAAGATTTTATTGGGGATGAAAAAAGCTTCCCGCAAGTTAGTGGAAGAAAGTGCAGCGAACAACCGCTCTCTCGTTGTTTGTATTGATGGTAAAGTCAAAAAAATTCCTGCCAAGGATCTCTTGCCAAAAGTGTCTGAATAAAACTAATTTCTGGAACTAATCTGTCGCTATTTCTTCTCAAACTCCTGTTCAACAAGTACAAGCGTATTCTGAATTGGAAAACATTGCGGCATATTTGCAGGCACCATTTGCAAAATTCATACTGACCCAGTCTTATTAAAAACAAAATCCTCAGCAATAATGAAGGTATCCGTATCATTCATAAACAATATTTTCAGGTCTGATCTCTCCTCATTGAAGATTTCCCCATTCCAATATTTTGCTGGTCGTTCGCCAATAATAGAATAGTCAAGACCATATTTAGTCAGGCAACTGGCATATTTCGTCATCAGCTTCTTTGGCCCTCTTGCAAGCAAACCATTATTTTCCTGAATCAGTTGAAAAGGATCATTTGAATTGAGGCACCTTTTAAAAGGCTCGGCACTGCGAAATAATTCAAAATAGATTTTATACAGCTCGACAAATAGCCCTTCTGGCTTAGTGCACTGCCCGTTAAAATATAACTCGCATTGACTGTCGGTAAATTCCCAAAGCAATGGATGATCCTCTTTTATTATAATATTTGAGGCATAATCAGAAGAAATCCTATTTTTCCTAAGCCCAACGGCTTGCAGCAGCCATTTTTGTTGAATAGATTTCTCTTCAATAAAACCTTCGACATCCATAGACAGGTATATAGAAAGTGGTTCTGAAGAGAAATCGACTTTTGTAACACAAAAGCTAAAATCCTCATAGTCATATGATTCAAACACTTTCTGTAATTCTTCTGGGACCAAAATGTAGTTTTTATTGCAACAAATATCTGCTATTTGAGGAACATCGAGCGATCCCTTCAATTGATAATGCCTTCCCACTTAGGCAAAATGAGCCTAAGTGAAATATCAAAAACGTATTTACATTCGTATCTGTAAGTAAAATCGTGTGAAAATGGATCTGCAGGGAATGGCCTCATTGGTAATTATACCCATTGAGGAATTAAACAATCTCCGGGCGACACAACAGGAGATTCTTAAGCGGGGATGAAGGCTTGTTTTAGGGTCTGTATATATCGTATTAGAAATCAATAAATTCTGAAGTCCAGCAGGGGGAGCGACACATAAATTGAAGCGGGTAAGTTTGTCGACTTACTGGCTTTTTTATTTCCTGTTCTCTATCCGAGCCAATCATCTAAAAGGATAAATTTGCTCCGTGAAAGATTTTATAAAAAAGGAAGTGGCTTTTGAACGGGTAATCTTCTTTAGTGATGCTATAGTAGCTATCGCCATCACCCTGTTGGCATTGAATTTAAAATTGGAGATTCCTCCAGATCACAGTGTAAGTTTTTCCGACCTGCTTTTACCCTGGAGAAATTATCTGGCTTTTATTCTTTCCTTTATTAATATCGCGGGCTTTTGGAGAACACATCACAACGCATTTGTCTATATCTATAAAATGGACGATCGCATGATGTTTTTAAACGTTTGCTGGCTGTTCCTGATCATTACATTGCCTTTTGCAACAACATTGGTCAGTACTCATTTCGCCCAAACCCCGGTGATCTTTCTCTATAGTATGAACATTTTTGGTCTGTCCATAATTCAGAATTCCATCTGGGATTACGCCGATGCGAGGAATTATGTTGACAAAGAAAAACTCCCCGAAATTGCAAGAAGACGGTTCCGGCTGACATTTAACCTGGATATGATCAATAGCCTGGTTTGCGTGATCCTTTCGTTTTTCTTTCCTACCCTTTCTTTTATCTTCTTGTTCTTTAAACTGCCAATGTATCTGTTTGCTACATTCTACCTGGCTGGAAAAAGAAAAAAGGATTTTATGCCTTTATCAAAAACAGATAGAGATAAGCCGGCTAAACCTTAGAAGCTCTTACCTGCCCAAACTAATAGGTATAGGATTTTGTAATGATATCGCCATTGCTGCCAACTGCTTTGTCTGTTGCTAACCGGTTGTTGCTGTCAAAGGTATACGTGTGCGTCGCGCTGACAATAAATCCCCCCTCGTTAAGGGTAACGGTTTTTGGTAAATTCTTGGTAACGGGCGAATAAGACATATCAAGAGAAAAAGGAGTCAGCAGATTGGAGTAATAATCATACGTGGTAGTACCGGAATCATCCGTTTCCGTGATGACATTTCCATTATTGTCATACGTATAATTGGTAGTATTGTCTAATATCCCGCCCGTAGCCTTGCTGTAATTGTAATCATTTCTTTTAACCAGTTGTTTACTGGCATTATAAATATATTTTTCGGTTGTCGTGTCGTTGGTATTGTTGTATTGAAAGGTGCTGTCTACAAACGGGATCGTATTCAACCAGGCAATTTCATGAATGGAAAGTATATTGGAATTATACAGATCAAGCGTGAATGAACTTGTACCATATTGATAAACAAATTTAAGCCCGGATGGCGCAGGGGTGGATACAATGCTGAGCAGCCGGTTATTGTTATCATACGTCAAATCAAAAGTCGTTGTAGAATTTCCGATGATCGAGGAGGTGATCGTCTCTGTATAGGTTTTGGGCCTTACGGATGATGCGTTGGTGCTATTGTCCTTCTTACAGGAAAAAAAGAACAAAATTCCGGCTAATGCAAAGGAGGTCAGGGTTAAATTCTTCATGTTGAATAAGGATTTACACTTAGAGATTGTTGATGGAATGCAGGTTCTGCGGCAATGCCGCAACCGGAGCTAAAAATACAAAAGTTTTTTACAGGTCCAAATCTGTTTCAGGGGAGATAGCTTTGAAATCGCGAGCCCATTGTCACCAACCCCCAGCATCCCCCTCAAAGAAAAATCTAAAAAAATCTCCCCCATCTGTCCAATTCCTCCCCTCTCAGGCATTACTACAGTGAAAACATATTCACATCAAATTAAAACTCACAATAATGGAACTGAGAATCAATGCTTACGAAAAAGGTCAGGGTGCGTTTAAGGCAATGTATGGCCTTGGAGCCTACCTGGCAAAGTCGCTGGTCGAAAAGCCGCTGTTGAACCTTATTTATTTCCGGGTATCGCAGATCAATGGCTGCGTGTACTGCCTCGATATGCATTCAAAGGATCTGCGCGCCGAAGGCGAGACCGAGCAGCGCCTTTATGTTCTCGATGCCTGGCGTGAAGCCCCTATTTACACAAAACGCGAACGTGCCGCGCTCGGCTGGGCAGAAGCCATCACAAAGCTCACCAACGGCGTACCCGATGAAGTCTATGCAGAAGCCAAAAGCCAGTTCTCCGAAGACGAACTGATCGACCTGACCATGGCCGTCATCACCATCAACAGCTACAACCGCATCAACCTTGCCTTCGGCGTGACGGCATTGACCTACAAAGTCGGCGCACACGCCGCCTGAACAGCCGGACAGGCTGCGGATCAACGCGACCCCTGTGCGGAACAAATGCATGGGTGGCCAGGCCGCGCAGGCGGACACGCAAGTTGGGCAGACAACCGCATGGGCCGTGCAATCGAACGCGCCCCAGTGCGAATAAATTAACGGTCCATTGCGCTTAAAAATCGGTAGAATCCCTAATTTCAATAACGGTTAAAACAAAACAAAATGAAAGACTTCATGTTATTATTCCGTCAACCGAGCTTTGACTATAGCAAGACTTCCCCAAAAGAAATGGAGGCCCTTGCAAAAAAATGGAAAGACTGGGCCGGCGGCATAGCCGCACAGGGCAAATTTTCCAGCAACGGCAACCGCCTCGCCCTGGAAGGGAAAGTGCTGAAGGCCGGTGGTGTCGTCACCGACGGCCCGTTCGTAGAGATCAGAGAGATATTGGGTAGCTTTATCATCATCAAAGCCGATAGCCTCGAGGAAGCCACCACATTAGCACACGGCTGTCCTGTCCTCGATGCCAATGGCAGCGTCGAGATCCGGCCCGTCTGGGGTTAAACCAGCCGCAAGAAAAAGGCGGGTCAGGTTACGGTAACATCGGGCAGACTGATCCTCCTGGATCAAACGGGGATCTCGCCATAACAACATGGAAAAAACACAAGCATCCTTAAAACATCTCTTCCAGCAGGAATTTTCCAAAATGGTTGCTGTCATCAGCAGCCTTTTTGGCCTCCAGCACATCGAAATAGCGGAAGACATCGTGAGTGAGACCTTTTTGCTCGCTACGGAGACATGGGGCATCAAAGGCATCCCACCAAATCCGACCGCATGGCTCTATACCGTAGCCAAACAAAAGACCCTTTCTCATTTCCGGAGAAATAAGATCTACGACAAGAAGATCCTCCCCGAACTGACGTCAAGACAGAAAAATGATCATGAGCCCCTGGATGAGATGGACGATTTAAATTTTTCGCAACAGAACATCAAAGACAGCCAACTGCAGATGCTGTTTGCGGTCTGCACCCCGGAAATTGCCAGTGAGGCCCAGATCGGACTGGCATTGCGGATCCTCTGCGGATTTGGCATCGATGAGATCGCCGAAGCCTTTCTGTCCAACAAAGAGACCATCAACAAACGATTGTTCAGAGCCAAAGAAAAGTTGCGGAGCGAAAAAATAAAGATGGAGCTGCCGCCGGAGACAGAAATAATCAAGCGGCTTGACAACGTTCTGCATGTCATCTACCTGCTCTTCAGCGAGGGTTATTATTCCAGGACCCAGAATCAGATCCTGCGAAAGGACCTGTGTCTGGAGGCATTGCGTCTGGGTGTCATGCTGACGGAAAATGAAAGGACCGATCGTCCAAAAACAAATGCCCTGATCGCACTCATGTGCTTCCATGCCTCCCGGTTCAGCGCCCGGCAAGCCAATGATGACCATCTGGTCCTCTACGAGCAGCAGAATGAAGAGCTCTGGGACGCAGCCCTGATCAATCAGGGCATTCATTTCCTGAATCTGTCGGCTCAGGGAGACGAAGTAAGCTCTTATCATCTGGAAGCAAGGATCGCTTACTGGCATTGCATAAAGGAAGACGTCCTTGAAAAATGGGAAGAGATCCTGCAATTGTACAATCAGCTGCTGATGGTCAATTATTCCCCCAGCGTTGCCCTCAACAGGACCTTTGCCTTATACAAGGCGAATGGACCCCGGGAGGCCATTACAGAGGCTGAAAAACTAAAATTCGAAAACAACCATTTTTATTTCATGTTGCTCGGCGAGTTGTACACCAACATCGACAACAAAAAGGCAAAACATAATTTCCAGATGGCCCATTCCTTATCCAAAACGGCGGCGGAAAAGCAGGTCATCCAGGGAAAGATAGACGGTCTGCATTTGTAAACATCAACACATGGAACCCACATTACAATTTATCAGAAAAATTCACTCCACATTAACGACCCTCGAAGAATGTCCGCTACAGGGAAATGAAAATGCTCCCGAAGCCGTGATCACTATTTTCCCGGAATTCTTTGAAGGCGTACAGCATATTACCGAAGGCTCGGAGATCATACTACTGACCTGGCTGCACTTGGCTGACAGAACGACGCTCAAATGTTATCCGCGGAATAACCGTGAATCTCCTTTTGTCGGTGTGTTCTCGACACGATCTCCCGATCGCCCAAATCCTATCGGCATCCATCCCGTGAAAGTCCTTTCGATCTCCGATACGGGTTCGATAAAAGTTTCTGGGCTCGAGGTCATCAACCAGACCCCGCTGATCGATATTAAGCCGGTTTGGAAATAAATAAATGGGATGCTGCTCCGTCCTATCCGGACCCTGCAAAAAGAATGTCTATGCATCCATGGCACTTGTCATCGGAGGGCGTATCGTATTTATTCCTCAGCCGGCGCAGCAAACCGCACGTTGAAATCGAACACATAAGCTGTCGGTCCATTCCGCTGTAAATGATCCAGTCTCTCCCTGGCCTCTTCGACAGTAGGAATATGCCCGGCCGCGATATACCAGAGCGCCATAAATGGCTTCCCGAACTTTACAAACCAGTCACGCCTGCTCTTCAGCACATCGAGATGGCGACCGCTGTAAACATATGCTTCCAGGTCATCGACCGTCTCCCAGACCGACATGTTTACCAATATCCTTTCATCCCCAAAAGGGTTGAGGCTTGTGGCATTGTTATTTTCATCCTTCAACCGCCAGATAAATCCTTTGCTGGCCTCCGCCACCGTATTGATCTCATCGAGCAGGGCAACGAAGCCGGCCATGGCCGGATCATCGATACTGGCCCCTGTCATCTTACCGACGTTGAGCTGTGCCAGATGCCATTTTGTTGTTTTGTTCATAGCCTTTTTTCCAAAGCTAACCAGCCCCTGCCTCCTGAACAATAACTGACAAAAGGTGGTAGTCCAATGATCAGCGTCTGGAAAGTCTTGTCTTATAATGCGTCTCCCCCCAGTTCCACATATTCTGGACGACAGAGCACAACGTAAACCCGTATTCGCTCAGAAAATATTCGACTTTTAACGGAGCCTTTGTTCCCGTAATCTTTTTTACAAGGATCTGCTCATCGACCAGTTCTTTTAACTGCTTGATCAGGATCCGTTCGCTCGACTGAGGGAATTTTTTTCTGATCTGATGATATCTTTTTGGAGCGTGTTTCAGATAGATCAGCAACGGGATCTTATACTTCCCCTTCAAACAGGAAAAGAAGACCTCGATGGGATAATATTTCGATTGCATAAAAGTAGATCAGTTTTTCTTCGCGGGTCTCGGATACGGTGGATGTTCTCCCGATGGCCTTGGCTCCTTCTCCACCAGCTTCAACGCTTCCTCCACCGCCTTTTCGAGCTGCAGGTCCTTTCCTTTCGCAACGGAGGCCGCATCGATCTTTACTTCAATATCCGGTGGCACTCCTTCATTCTCCGCTATCCATTTATTTTGTCCGGGGTCGAAGATCGCATTATCCGGCGCCGTCAGCGCCCCTCCGTCTACCAGCGCATAATGAACGGAAGATTTTACCAGGCCGCCCCAGGTCCTTGTCCCGATCAGCGGGCCTACTTTCTGATGACGGAATACCCAGGGAAAGAAGTCCCCGCCGGAGCCGGCCATTTCATTGATAAGAAGGACCTTTGGTCCGAGAATACCGGCAGGCAGACGCCCGGCCTTCCCTCCGGGAACTTCATTGGTATAGGCCGCACGCTGACGCCGCACCATCAGATCTACCATATAATCATCCAGTGACCCCCCTCCGTTGAAGCGCTCATCGATCACCGCGCCTTCCTTATCCTGTTGCGCAAAGTAATATCTGTTGAAAGACACAAAGCCGGCCCCTCCCGTATTCGGCACCCAGACATAGCCCAGCTTTCCTCCGGACAGCTCATCCACCTTTCTCCGGTTATCTTCCACCCATGCCCGCTGACGCAGTGCGTTCTCGTTGTCCGCCGGCTCGATGCGGATGGTCCAGGCCCCTTCGCTGGATGGTTTATTGTTTACCAACAGCTGGGTCTGCATTCTGGCCTTCCCATTCAGGAGTTCATAAGGGTCTTTATCCGCCGTCAATTCCTTTCCATCGATCGCCAGGAGATAGTCACCCTCCTGCACTTTCAGACTGGGCTGATCAAGGGGCGCCAAAAGTCCGGGATTCCAGCTCTCCGTCGTATAGATCCTTTTGATCTGCCACCGGCCTTCCTTTTGCACCAGGTCCGCACCCAGCACGCCGACGCGGGAAGTATCCAGCGCCGGAAAATCGCCTCCGAATACAAAACTATGGCCCACCGACAATTCCCCACCCAGCTGATCGAGCAGATAGGTGAGGTCGCTGCGATGCCGGATATAAGGGATGAGGGGGGAATAATATTCCCATACTTCCTGCCAGTCCCTGCCATGCAGACCCGGATCATAAAAATAGTCGCGCTCATAACGCCACGCCTCTGTATAGATCTGTTTCCATTCTTCCAGTCTGTTCAATTCCATACGCAGTGTCATGGGTACCACCCCCTCTGTGGCGCCGGGAGGTTTGGCCGTGGACACCACTCTCCAGCTTCCCCCGGACTTGTACAGTAACTTCTCACCGTTGGAGGATACCGACACATCGGATGCGCTCTTCGCAAACTCATCCAGCTTTTTACTTTCCAGCGTGAACTTACTGAGCGTTGGGCCCGAACCGATAAACACCGTGCCTTTAGGACCAGCGATCAGCCGGTCATAATTATCCGGTGGAATGGGCACCGACAGCGTTCTCCGGCCGGGGTTCTCCCAGTCTATCTTAACGGTAGGTGCATCTGCCGTGTCTTTTGCTTTTGGCTTTGCCCCGGTAGAATCCGGCTCTTCATCGCTCTTCAACGGGAAAGGCGTTGGATCATCCTTACGAAGTACCGTCACATACACGCCAAAGCCAGGCTTAGCCAGTATGGCGCTCGTATTCGCCCAACCTGACCCTAATGCCGTACTGGTGCTGGCTAAAAAATAGATATGACGCCCATCCTTATCCCAGGCAGGCTCAATGGCATCTGCCATGGCATCGCTCAGCGCATTTGCTTTTCCCGTTGCCAGCGACCAGATCATGATCCTTCTGAAATTATTCGGAGCCGTTTTGGAATAGGCCAGCCATTTGGAATCGGGTGACCAGCAGAGGCTCATATTCCCCCTTTCTATATTGACCCCGCCCACATCGGCCGTGGTCAGCTTGCCGGTGGCCAGCTCCAGGATCATTATCCTTACCTTATTATCTTCAAAGGCGATGTATTTGCCATCCGGCGACCAGACGGGCTCCCAGGCCAGTCTGGATTCTCCCATGGAGATCTTCCTGGGCTCGTTCTTCCCCTCCTGATCTGTCAGCCATAAAGAATAAGACTGTCCTCCTTTGTCCGAGAACCAGGCGATCTGTTTGCCATCCGGCGACCAGAGAGGACGGCGGTCCGCGGCATGGGAGCTATGCGAGAGGTTACGCGGGTTCCCATTCTCGACAGGCACCGTAAAAATTTCTCCCCTCGCTTCGAGAACAAGCCGTTTGCCGGTCGGGGACAGGGAAACATTATCGACCCGGCTGGTCACATTCTCCCAGCGCGTCTCTGCCCAGGGAAAATCGCCTTTCACGCTGATGTCGAGCTGTTTGCTTTTTCCGCTCACCGGGTCCAGCAGGTGCAGGTACCCGTTCCATTCATAGACCAGCTCCTTGCCATTCGAGGCCAGCCACTTGATATCGCCTTTTTTTAGCTGGGTGATCTGGCGTACGGAGGAAGTAGTACTGTTCCATGCCCAGACATTCATAATAAAATCCCGGTCCGACAAAAAACAGACCTCTCCGCCCAGCCATACAGGATACAGGTCCATCGTCCGCTCGTTCGGGATCGATTGTTCTGCCAGCGTGTTCAGGTCGAGGACCTGGAGCGGCGTATTTTGTCCGCCTCTGTAATGGCGCCATTCGCTGTCCCAGCGTCTCACGCGGTCGATCACCAGTTTTTTCCCGTCCGGCGAAACGGACCCGTCGAAACCCCAGGGGGCCGGCAACAAAGTGGAAGGACCGCCGGAAACGGACACGGTCCACAGCCTGGAATAGGTGCTGGGAGCTGTCTCGCGGGTAGAAGCATAAATGACCTTTGCACCGTCCGGCGTCCATCCGCGGGGGAAGGAAGGAGCGGGATACCAGGTGAGCTGGATTGGAATACCCCCTTCCACAGGCACGATATAGACTTCGGGTACACCTGAACGGTTGGAGCTGAATGCGATCGTGTGCCCATCCGGTGAAAAGTGTGGATCGCTCTCCACGGCCGCCGTGCTGGTGATCCGACGCGCTTCACCGCCATTCTTACCCGTGACCCAGATATCACCGCCATATACAAACACCAGTTGGGTGGCGCTCAGCGCAGGCTGGCGCAGCAGGCGGGTGCCCTGTCCGGACGATCGCATCTGAATGGCTATGAATAAAAAGAATAAGGCGGTTTTTACAGCAGTTGCATTCCGGTTCATAAGCATTGACTTTTATGAGGCATCAGGAAATGGCAGGGTTGCGGAGAATGGTATATCAATATAGGATAATTATCCTGATATTGTCCTTCCGGAAAGGATCAGAGGCCTGGTCATGATCATAATGGCCCTGGGCCCACCTGCCGCCACCACCACCCGCCGTTATCCATTCAGGATAGTAGACTCCGTCAGGTATCTTTTTGAAGGATAGTATATAAAAAAGCAACTGCCATCCTTGACGGCGGGTATGATCCTTGAGCTCATTTCCTGCGGGATGGCCGGGCATCCGAAAGTCGTTCCCATCACCCCATATTTGTTGAGGATACGACGGCTGACATAAGAGGCGCCGTGGATGACGATATTCCTTCTGAAGGCCAGATCGTTAAATCCCTTGTCCATCCCCTGGATCCTCAAAGAAAGACCATTGCGGCCATAATAGGTTTGGCGGGTGACATAGAATCCCATGCTGCTCTTATAGGAATCCTGTTTGTTGGAGAACGAGCTTGCATATTCCCTTCCCGAGTTGATCCCATGGGCAACAAAAGTGCGGTAGAGCAATTTCTTTTTATTGACGTCGATGACATACATCCTTTCTTCGCTGGAGGCCTGGCTGAAATCACAGACCGACAATACGCTTGTCTTGCGCAAAAGGCCTCTTTTCCGGAGTTTGTAATATCCCATCCAGGCATATTCGAAGGCCTTTCTGCTGAGCCCTACCTGCTCAAGGTCCATTTTTTCATAGAGGCCGATCGCCATATTGATCGTCCTTTTCCATTCGGCCTTAAAGGCAATGGCCTTCATCAGGTTTGCAAGCTCGGCATTTTTTTGATAGACCGGAGTAGCGGAGACGGTATATCCCAGTATTGTTTTTATGGCATCGGCAGCATGATAATGGTCGGAAGCCGATATTTTTATGGAGCTCCGGTTTTCCGTTCTTTTTTTGCCTTCCACCAGTGTTGCGGGGGCGATGATAATCGTAAATAGTAAGATTAACCTGAAAAAGGTTTTGTAGATAGTTTTCATGTGGGGTACGTTTAGGATTAAGACTATGATTAATAATAAAAGGTGCTACGGAAGTAGATCATAGTTATTGGGCAGGTAATTCCAGGGATAGATGGATAGGGCGGCCTTGCTTAACGTTTCCGGTGATCCGGGAATTCGTAGTTGATCGGAGGAGGATTGGTACTTTGTGGTTTTATCCGGAGATTGGACAAGGGTATAGCTGAACTAAGAAGAAGTAAAAGTAATATCTGTTTTGGAATTATGCAAGGATCAGGAGCTGAAATCAGGCAGGATCCGATGCTGTAGTGGTTAATTATTACGCCTTCGCCATCAACCAGGGAGCTGGGGCTAACAACTGCAGGCTTTAGCCTCTTATTCTGGGAAATTTTACAGAAAAGGGAATAACGGGTAATGCCTGGAAACTACGCTGGCAAAGACCAACGGATCAGGTCACAGTCCCTGCAATCCGGGACAACGCTTCCAGCAGGGGCATCTGAGCCGGGTTGATCTTTTCCCGCGCCGCGGCAACCGTGAACCATCCTCCTTTATCGACTTCGGGGAAGGATTGCATCCGGCCCGACCGCGGCGGCCACTCCAGTTCGAATTCATTGCTGACGATCGATGAAGGATCAAGGTCGCCCGCCGCAGCCCATGCATACACGAGCTTGCCTCCTTTTTGCCGGACGGGGTTCAGAGGAATAAACGGACTGGCAGGCGAATAACCGGTTTCTTCCCCGAATTCACGGATAGCCGCATCCAGGGCTTTTTCATCACCCCCGAATTCGCCCTTGGGGATCGTCCAGCTACCCGCGTCCTTTTTCTTCCAGAACGGCCCGCCCGGATGGACCAGGAAGACTTCCAGACCTGCCGCCTGGGCGCCGTCATCCGCAGGTACTGTCTGCCCCGCAGGTGCCGTATGCGTGGACCGGTAGAGCAGGATGCCCGCGCTTTGATTCTTTGCCATCTATGCAATACAAAGATCAGCGCGATCTTGTTGGCCAGAATGACAGGCTTCCCCCGCCCGGTCGTTTTTGATCCTCGTACCAGGACCCGCTGGCTCCGGGACTCCCGGGCCTTATTCCGAACCCTGAAGTCGCAAACGACCCCTTAGATGTCCCATTTGCACCCTGCCGCATTGAAATAACCCAGATAGATTTGTAGCGACAACAAGATCATCATCACCATCAAAAATCAATCAAATGAGACAGGTCAATTCGTATCTGGGATTTGCCGGCAAATGCAGGGAAGCCATGGAATTTTACAAGCAATGCATGGGCGGAGAGCTCGTCCTGACGGTCGTAAAAGATTCGCCGGTTGCGGATAAGGTGCCACCGCACATGCAGGATGAGATCATCCATTCCATGCTGACAAGTGGTCCATTGGTGCTCATGGGCACGGACATGACAAGAGGCCAGGCGATCGAGGGGAATACGGTGTCGATCTGCATCAACTGCAGCAGCAAGGATGAACTGACCGATCTTTTTACGAAGCTGTCCGAAGGCGGCGAAGTCCGGGACCCTTTAATGGAAGCCTTCTGGGGCGGCTATTTCGGAGCGGTCACCGACAAATATGGGAAACAGTGGGTCTTTAATTATGATAAGGACCGGAAGGATTAATGATCAATGGGGCGTCCCCCCGATCATTTTAGGGTCAGTCACCACGATCTCCGGCTTGCCTTTGAATTCGATCAGCTTGCCCGTTGCACAAAGCGTAGTATTGTTCAGCTGATCCACATGATAAGTCGCAGGATCTCCTTTCAACACCACCGTCAGCAACTGGTCGGGATATGCGGCACCCAGGTTCACCAGCGTCATACCGGAATTGTCGAGGACCTTATAGCCAAATACTTTACTACAGACGGTCACGTTCTCGCCCATATGTGCCGGAATCTCTTTAATATCGATGGACTTTGCCGCACCCATCGCCGGAGCCGAAGCCCCGGACAAGGCCCCACCTGCAGGCTGCGCCGAAGTCGCAGAAACAGCCGGTTCGCTTAGTGAGAGGGCCTCCGCACCCGAAACGCCGCCGCCGGTCTTCAGGCCATTCTTAAAGATCTCATTCAGTACCCCAGCCAGCCGGATGCCGGCTCTTTTTATCCTGTCCTCTATGATCGGCATATGCGACTGGTAATAGGCATCGTCAAGTGTGCGGTTGTTAAGCTGATCGATCTCGGTATATAATTTTGTGCTGGCCTGGTAGCTCTCCCAGATCCATTTGATCAGTAGGTCGCCTTGCCATTCTTTGATCTGGCCCGGCGTTATCTGATCGTACTTCTGCGCCAGCTGTTCATCGTTCAGTCCCTGATGTTCGATCAGCCGGCTGTCCCAGAGGCTATGCAGATTGGTGCCCTTCCCATCATAGTTTACCTGGATCTTGTTCCCTCCCTGATCTTCCTCCCGGCTGACATGCATTGGCTGGTGAAGATCACCCACAAAATGAACGACGAATTTCAGGGCGACGACCTTTTGCTCTTTCGAGGCCTGTGGGTTTGCCAGCAACGCTTCGCATTTTCTCAGGGCGCTGTACACATTCTCCTTCGTCATTCCCTCCACCTGCTTTACGAATTCCGGATAGCTCAGTCCCAGCGGCAGATTGATATAATGCCAGGAGCCGGTGTTCTTGTATTCAGGTTGTGAACGGACCTCGTCGGGCCAGGTGCTGACTTCCGAAAGCGTTTCATTCCTCAGCAGCTCCTTTACGGCGGCCCGCGCCGAAGGGGTCAGGTGATGCTCTGCGATCCTGGCAATAGCCCGGTGACCGATAACGCCCCAGGATATGAGCGCGACGGACAAAAAAACGATCGCGAAAGGGAAAAGATATTTTCTGTTCATGCGACAAATATAATCAATCAATAAAACAGCCCTTGTGAAAACAAGGGCTGTTACCAGAACTAACTAAAATGAGAGACGATCCATTATGATCGCTTATGAGAAAGCCAGATGAATGCCAGTTTACTATATTATTCAAAATCAACAGTATGTGCTCCCCCCGCTGTGGGCATATGTACGTTTTCGATACGTGCATTCCGCCGATCTGTCCGGTCCCGTTATAGCGGTGGCCTCACACCGGCTGCCGGCAGACCAGGCGCTCCGCCACAAACACCGTTCACCCCTTCTTATATTTCGCCTGCAGCGACAAAGCCTCCTTGTTTCTGGGATCCAGCTTCAGGACCTTTCCCAGATATTGCAGCCCCCCTTCCGTATTGCCCATCTGAAAGTATTTACCCGCGACCAGGTTCAGCATGGACAGGTTGGAAGGATCACCGGCCAATCCCTTCTGCAATTGTATGACCTCGAGCGCCAACTGTTTGACGGGCCCGAGCCGCATACCGGAAACATTATTTGCCATGGCCCAGTCGAGAAAAGGAATGGCATCGCCCGGCCTGTCCAGTTTGAGGTAGATCACGAAGAGGTCTCTGGCCTTGTCAAAAGAAGGGGCCAGGGCAAATGCCCTCCGGAAATAAAATGCCGCGCTCTCATAATGCCCGAGCTGCCCATACACATTAGCCGCTTTTTCATACCAGGGCTCTTCTGTCGGATGCTCGAGGACCAGACCCTCTACCACTCTTCCGGCAGCAGCCAGGTCCTTAGTGCCGATAAAATAATCATATAAGGCGCCCATCGCCCCCTCCCAACTTTCCTGTTTGACCGTCAGCCGCTGGGCCAGCATGGCTTCCATCGAATCCGCCGCCGTCGCACCGGGGAGCCCTGCCCATTCGTTTGCCGACCCCGCCGCCGTGAGCGTATCGGGATTCCCGGCCGACCCCGCCTGATCGCCGGCCGCATCCTTCGCCGACGGATTGCCGGGAGCCGACCCCGCCGCCGTAGCCCTCCCCTCCACAAGCTGGCTGAAAGGCCAGCTCTTTTTCAGATTGGTCACCCGGAACGCAGCCGCCAGCGAATCCATTTTTGTCAGGGGCATATCCTGGAGCAAACGGGGATAGCTCATCTCCTCTCCTTTGCCGATGGAAAAAAGTTTCTGCTCCTTCATCGCCTCGTAAAAAACATCCGACATCAGCGCGTATCCGGCCAGGTTAGGATGGACATGCTCCAGGATGAGCTCGTCACCGATGACCCCATGATCCGATGCTGACTCGAAGGCCGCTCTTGTATCCACCAGATGAACGTTCTCATATTTTTTACACAACGCTGAAATAATACCATTCATCGAATCGGGCGCCCTGAACCGGAGCGCATCCAGTTCCTTCGCCCTCAAAAAGAACCGATCCGCCATCGCATACTCTTTCCGCTGTCCGGCCAGCAGGCCCAGATAGAAATTGCAGCGCGCATGCCCGTCGTAGATCCGGTTGGCCTCTCCAAACCGTCTGGCTGCGGCAGTCATATCCTTTTCCTCAAAGGCTGTTACCCCCAGATCATACTCCTTTTTAAACTCCGGGAACCGCACACTGTCGGCCGCAACGCTGATGAAAGGCCAGAGCCCTTTTTCATTCGAAACGAGATTGCTTATAAATACCGGAACATGCCTCCTGTTAAAAAGAGCCAGCGTAGCCTCCATATTCGAACGGAACTGATCGATCCCCCGGTAGTACATGCTGGACCGGTACGGGATCTGCTGCTCTCCTACCATGGCCTCCATGCGTGTCTTCCCGGAATCCTTTTCCCGGGACCTGAACAAACCGGCGATCTTCTCATACCAATTGGTCAGCAACTGGACAAACCTGAGGTCACGCAGGCTTAGCAAGACCTTTACGATGGCGGGACTGCCTCCGATCTTATCGGTGGAACCCACTCCCAACGCCCCATAATATTCATTGTGTCCCGCATAGATCAGGACCGCATCCGGCTGGTAAGCGACCACTTCCTTTGCAAAGCCCAGCACGGTATAGGAATTGACGGCGGTCAGCGAGACATTGACGATCTCAAAATTCTTATCGGGGAATTCATGCATCAACCGGTACTGCAGCCACCGGTGAAAAGAACCGTTGTGGAAATAAGGATACCCGATCGTGGTGGACTCGCCCAGCACAAAGATCCTGAGCGTATTGGCGTCTTTTTCTTTTTTAAAGGGTTCGATATTGCCCGTCGTGGCATTTGCCTGATGGGTGAAATATTTCTTAGAGGCAGCGGGGTTCATTACCAGATACGTCTTGTCGGCCGGATATTCCATAAACAGGCTCAGGTCGTTGCCATAATGAAAGATCCGCAAAAAAACTTCCAGGAGGAAGATCAGGAGGAATGGGATCAGGATGCCGATCAGCTTGAACAGCAGCAACCTCTTTTTCGAGCGCGGCGCAATATCCTTGTTTCGTTCTCGCTTTTTCATCCGAAAAGTTATGGAAAAACCGTCAAACTATCCGTCAGCCTGATATCCGCCGAAGAGCTTCCGATCATCACCTTGAATGTCCCCGGCTCCACCACATGCTTCATCTCCCTGTTCCAGAGCGCAAGATGCTCTGCGCCAACCGTAAAATGCAGGGTCTGGCTCTCGCCCGGTCTGAGCGACACCCGGCCAAAGCCTTTCAGGGCCAGCCCCGGCGTAGTGACGCTCGACACCTCATCGCGGAGGTACAGCTGTACGATATCCGCTCCGTCCACGGCGCCGGTGTTCTTTACATTCACGCTGATCTCTGCCTTACCGCCAGCCGGGATCTTCGCAGGCGAAACACGCAGACCGGAATATTCGAACTTCGTATAGCTGAGGCCATAGCCGAAAGGGAACAACGGCGTGCTCTTTTCATCGACATAGTTATGCCGGCTGGTCGGCTTATGATTGTAATAGATCGGGATCTGTCCGACGGAACGTGGGAAAGTCATGGGCAGCTTACCTGAAGGATTGGTATTCCCCAGCAGCACATCGGCTACGGCCAGACCTCCTTTCTCGCCGGAGAACCAGGTCTCCACGATGGAAGGGATATTCTTCGCCACCCAGTTGATGGAGATCGGCCGGCCATTGCAGAGCACGACCACCACCGGCTTGCCCGTCGCCTTAAGGGCCATGATCAGCTTCATCTGACGCTCGTCCAGATCCAGATTGGCCCTGTCCTTGCCTTCTCCGACAATATTGAGGTCTTCGCCAAGGGCCACCACCGCCGCATCCGAATGCTGCACCAGGTCTACGGCCTTATCCAGCAGCCCGCTGAGCCCGGCTGCAGAAGTATCCGTCTGATAACCTTTTTCAAACCTGACGTCGATGGAAGTTCCGGCCCGCTGCCGCAATCCGTCGAGGATGGAGACCGCCTTTCCTTCCGTATTGGAATAACCGCCCAGATAGGTGCTGGCCGCCAGTGGACCGATCACTGCAAGGCTCCGGATATTTTTACTCAGGGGCAGGATGGCAGGGGCCGAAGCTGTCCCGCCTTCATTCTTCAGCAGACAGATGCTTTCCCGCGCCGCACGCAATGCCAGCTCCTGGCTTTCGGCAGTATGGAAGACCTTTGCTTTTAATGCCGGGTCGACATAGGGATGATCGAACAACCCCAGCAGAAATTTCACCCTCAGGATATCGCGGACCGCATTGTTCAGTTCATCGGCGGAAAGCGTTTTATCGTTGATGGCCTTTGTCAGCGCCTGTAAGATATCGGGATGTGGAAAATCATAGAACTGCATGTTAAGCCCTGCCTTCAGCGTCTGCGTGAGCGCATCTTCCGTGGAGGATGCTACATGGTGGTTCTCCAGTGACATTTTGATCGCGCCCAGATCGGACAGCACAAATCCCTTAAACCCCCACTCCTTTCGCAGCACATCGGTGAGCAGCCATTTATTATCCACACAGGGGATCCCGTCGATCTCGCTGTAGGCGGCCATCATGGACAAGGCCCCGCCTTCCCGCACCGCCTTCTCGAATACATACAGGAAAGCCGAACGGGCCTCCCTCTCCCCTATGTTCACAGGAGAGGTATTGCTGCCCGCCTCCGGAATGCCATGTACGGAAAAATGTTTGGGCTCGGATACGACGGCGTCATTGCGGCTCACATCCCCAGCCTGCATCCCCTTTACCATCGCCACGCCATTCAGTGCCGCGAGATATGGATCTTCTCCATAGGTCTCCTCGACCCTGCCCCAGCGCGGATCGCGGGGAAGACAGAGCACAGGCCCCAGGATCATATCCACTCCATGCGCACGGGTCTCTGTGGCGATGACATGCCCGATATCATGGACCATGGCCGTATCCCAGGCGCTGGCCAGCTGTAGCGGTATGGGAAATGAGGTGCTGCCAAAGCCGCTGTAGCCGTGAAGCCCTTCTTCGATGAACATGACGGGAATGCCCAAGCGCGTTTTCTCCATGGCATATTTCTGAATGCGGTTGGAGATCTCCGAGCTCAGCGGGTACAGGTCATGGACAGACCCGGCCCCGGTGGTGCCCAGCGCGCTCGTTACCTTTTCTTCCGACCAGGAGGTCGCCTCATGCCCGCCCATCTTGGCCACTTCTTTCCCCCAGTACATATCGAGTTGCTTTATCTTTTCCTCCAGTGTCATTCTCGCGAGCAGGTCGCTTACTCTTTTCTCCACCGGCACCTGCGGGTCCTTGTATGGGTATGGAGCCGGTGACTTCCCCACCGTGAAGGCAACGAAGAGCAGGGTTATCAGCAGGGCGCAACAGATCTGGCTTGTTCTCATATTTGTGCAGCTTGATTTTTTAATGATTGAAAATCTCTCGTTCCCGGGACCCCGCTCCGGGCCGCAGCCGGGACCTGAACCGGAGCCGTACGCGGGGGCGTGGAAAATATACGATCCAAAAATCCATCCAGCATCTTCAGGAATCCCTCGCCCTGCGGGAAGCTGTGGCCGCCTCCCGGCGTCATCCAGTAGGACACGTCGGCCCCGGCCGCCTTCAGTTTTTCAAAAAGCGCACGCCCGTGTAAGCCAGGAACGATGGGATCTTTTTCCCCATCGCAGATAAGGAGAGGAGGAACATCTTTGCGCACCTGCCCCATGGGGCTCATGCGCATATACAGGGCTTTGCCGCCGCCGGAGTCGGGGGTAACGCCATGAAAAAGCAGACGGAGACGCGGGCGTGAATCATAAGGGATCTTTTCATCCGGTCCGCGGAATGTCTTTGTTCCGTCGGCCCCGACGATCACATCATCCGGGCCCTGACCCCAGAACCGGACAAAATCCGTCGGCGCAATAAATCCGAAAGCGCCGCAGACAGCAGCACTGACCCCTTTAAGGCTATCGGCTGGCCCCCCATCGTCAAAATCTGCCGGGACCATGGCGCACATCAGGCTCAGATAGCCTCCGGCCGAACCGCCCATAACGGCGATCCTGTCCGGATCGATATGAAAGCGCAGCGCGTTCCTGCGGATAAACCGGATGGCATTCCGGCAATCCCGGATATTCTGCGGAAACCCTCCTTCCTGCCCGAGACGATAGGTAATGGAGAAGACGGCGATGCCCTTGTCGGTAAAGATCCGGGAAGCATTCTTTGCCGGCTCTCCATTCATCCACCAGCCCCCGTGAATATCGACGAGGACAGGCGCCGGGCCGGCGGCATGCACAGGGAGAAAAGCGTTCAGGGTCTCCACATGACCCTCTGCCTGACAATAAGGGATGTTCAATTCCGTGCTATAGGGAGAAGCCGGGCCGCTCTGTTTCTCCTGGGAGAAGAGCGCCGGACTGATCCAAAGGATCAGGGCAAGGCATAGCAGCAACCGGTATTTCATTCGCAAGTCCGTCATTTACCAAACTGCAAGAAACGGTATAGGCATTAACCAGCCCGTTAATATTCGATTAATTTGGAAATTAAAGCTCAAGAAACTACTTCCTGGAACGATTTTCCGAATTCCGTTCCGTAAATGTCCTTATAGTCCTTCAGGAATTTCTGGTAGGTATTGATGGCCAGCGTATGGCGTTTGAGCTGGATAAGGCTCTTGCATTTGTAGATCAGGGCATCCTCATTCAGGAGGTCGAAATGAAAAATGCAGTTGGCGATCTCGATGGCAAATTCCGGGTCCTTCTTCCCCTGCTTGCTTTCAAGATAGTCCAGACAGATGTGTATCCCGGAATTGGAGATCTCCGACTTGATATCGTCCAGCCAGTTGTATTCCGTCTGCGCAAGAAAAGGCCCTCTCCGGATGATGTCCACCAGCGGGTGGATATATCCTTTGGCAGGGTCTCCGGCGGATGCCAGCAAAGAAACATATTTCTTATAGTCGACATAGACCTCCTCGTCATGGACCTGGACCTGCCAGAAACCGGACTCCTTGATCACGGCGCAGTTACCGATCTTTTCAAGAAAGGTCTTTAATTTGGTCAGGTTGACGGACCGGTTGTTCATGGCATCCTTCTCGGATTTATCATGCCAGAGGATCTCATTCAACTCCTCCGAAGAAATGCCCCGCCCGTTGGCGATCGTATAGGTCGCTATGATCAGAAAGAGTTCTTTTACCAGAGGGCTGAAAAGCCGCGCGATATCATTTCCCTCCTTGTCGAAGACCTGAAAAGGGCCAAAAAGGTAAATGGACGACCGGTGGACCTTCTCGGGATGTTCCTGCTGGTAAGATACCGTCCCGTGCAGACCGTCAGGGATGACAGATACAACAGCCCCGCCGCCTCTTATCCCCGGCCGGAACAGCTTTTTCCTGAACAGGAAGAGAAGGAACGCCGCCAGCACCACCGCCCCGGCTATAAGGAAGAAAAGGGAATAACGGCTATGACCCTCCTTTTTTTCGGGCGCCAGCGCATCCTCCGACTCCGGTGGAAAATTGAGGGCATAGACCCTGACCTCCGTGATCTTCTCCTTGTCGTCCAACGTTGGAAAATGCAGGATCACCGCGATCAGCTTATTGCTGAGCGTCGAATAATAAAGATCGGCAAAAGTCGAGACGTCATGGAAGCTCAAGGGTATGGCGTTGGCAAGCGGGGTATAGGTCGAGTCGGTGAGCGAGCCCCTGATCAGCTGGAGCCAGGAATTGGCTCTTACATTGGGAAAGATCAGCCCGTAGTATTCATCCGATTTCGGTCCGATGACCAGACTGTTGGAAAAAGTGAACTGCGTCGCCGAAGGCCTGATCGTAAACATTTTCTTAAACGATCTTTTTCTCACGTCATATCTCATCATATCGTAAACATTCCCCGGCGCCAGCATCTGGTCGCCCGTCTTGCTGCCATACCCGCCGATGATATAGGCAAATTCGCCCTTCCCGTCGGCGCCGAGGGCGGAGAGATATCTTGGAGAAAAATAGTCTCCCGATGTGCTGACCAGTTCCCATTTCCGGGAAGCCATCGAATAGCGCTGCACCAGGTTCTTGTACTTGAACTGGCCATAGCCCCCCATAACATAAAGGCAGGAGTCCACCGGAGATATGAATTTATCCGCATGCCAGAATTCCGTTATTTTCCCCGGCTCAAAATCTCCATCCCATTGCCCGCTGGCAAAGTCATATGCGACGACTTTCTGCTGGTCGATATAAAGATCGTACAGCTTGCCGCTGATCGTATCGAAGATCGCCTGGCTGCCCAGTCTTAAATTGATGCGTCGGTTTGCTCTCCAGCTCAGCATATTCTGACCATTCCTCAGCGAGTAGAGGGCCATCGAATCGGAACCCGCAACGCAGATCCTGTCCTGCCGGGGATCAAAGCCCAGACCGGCGAAGGAGCCGATGGAAAAAGTAGTCAGGAGCTCCCATTTCTGATGACCGGGCTTTATCCAGACAGGGTTCTTGATCCGGGCCGCCTTCTTTCTGATCAGATCATAGCTTATATCGCCGGAAGTCTCATTCAGCGACCAGAAATATTTCTCCTGGTTGTTCTCGGATATCCGGATGTCCTTTATCTGCATGGGCGGGACATCCTTCGTGTCGAATTTCTGAACATCGCTGGCCCCCCATAAGAATTTGAGGCATCTGAAATTTGCGGGGATGGCGCTGCTGCCCGATAGCTTTCCATTGACCCTGAACTGCAGGGTGAGACTGTCGGGACTGAACCGCAGACTGAACCTTGTCCATTCCCGGAAGAGCCGGGGGCTGTCGATGGCAAAGCTGATGCCTGAGAAATTCTCTCCTGTAATGACCTCGAAAGAGGTCTGTTTTTCATTATAGATCAGATCGATATTCTGATTGTCATTGCTTACGATACGCAACACATAACCGAAATAGGCCTTATGATCGGGAATGAGCCGGATGTCGAAATCCAGTACAAAGCTTTTTGAAAAACATAAGGAATCGTCGGGGGAGAGATCGAGGGAGGTCCTCTTCTCCATAACGGACTCATGGCTGTTAAAAGTTAGTCCGTAGGATTGGGCTGAACCTCTAACCCCTGAAATTAATAGTATTCCAATGATATACAGGTACCTCCTCATAAGCAGGTTAAAAGTAAATATATTTTCACTAATATACTGCTTATATTTAGTAAGGGCAGCGAACACATTGCATTCATCGGAAGCGTTGAAAGATCAACCGTTATTTTTTCATTTTTGCCAGCAGGGACAGCGCTTCTTCATTTTTTTCATCGCTCTTCAGCACCCGTTCAATATATTTTACGGCCGCATCTTTATTGCCCATTTCCAGATATTTGCGGGCGATCTGGTTCGGAATGTTGATATCGGCCGAGTCTTTTGAATATTTTTTCTGCAGGTCCATGATCTCTCCGACAAGGGCCCTGATATGCTGCAGCGTAAATCCCCGGCCGCTGTTATTAATACTATATTCCAGATAGGGCATGCCATCGGCCGGTCTGTCCAGCCTGAAATAAAGGACGAAAAGGTATCTGGCCTTCTCCGGCGATGGCGCCAGGCTAAACGCTTTTTTATAATAAAATGCGGCATTCTTATAATCGTTCAACTTACCATAGAGCATGGCTGTTTTCTCATAGAAGCTCGCATCTTCCGGATATTCAAGGGTCATGCCTTCCGTTACCGTTTTGGCATTTTTAAAATCCCCTTTGTCCACGTAAAAGGAATAAAGAGAATCCATTGCGGTGGTCCATCTCGTTTTCTTAAAAGCGAGCTCCCAGGCCAGCTGTTCTTCCCTCGATGCGATCTTTATGGGCTCCCTGGTCGTCGTATCGCTGAACGGCCAGCTCCTTTTTAGCTTGCCGATGGTATAGGCCCCTGCCAGCGAATCCACTTTTGTAATGGGCATTTCCCGCACCAGCTGATCGAAAGAGATCTCGTTCTCTTTATTCAGCGTGATCAGATGATATTTTTTCATCGTCTCGTAAAAAGCATCGGCCATCAATGCATACCCCGATAAATTGGGATGAACATGTTCAAGGATCAGCTCATCCCCGATGATCCGGTTATCCGACGCGTTCTCAAAAGCCGTCTTCGTATCCACCAGGTGGGCGTTATCATATTTCTTGCACAATTCCGAAATGATCCCATTCATCGAGTCCGGCGCCCTGAACCTCAGCGCATCCAATTCCTTTGCCCTGGAAAAAAATCGTCGCGCCGACCCAAAATCGCCGCGCAGCCAGGTCAGCTGGCCAAGATAGAAATTACAGCGGGCATGTCCGCCATAGATCCGGTTGGCCTCCCCAAGCCAGTTTGCCGCTGCCGCCATATCCTTGCTTTCAAAGGCTTTTACACCAAGGTCATAATCCTTTTTGAACTCGGGAAACCGGATACTGTCGGCCCCGATGCTGACAAATGGTCGCAGGTCCTTTTCGTTGGATACGATAGTACTGATAAATACAGGGATCTTCCGTTTGCAAAAAAGCTTCAGCGTCTCCTCGATATTCGATCTGAACTGGTCGATGCCCCTGTAATAGGGTTTGGACTGCCAGAGGATCTGCTGATCGGCAACCATCAGGCGCATAAAGGTTTCGCCCGTATATTTTTTCTGGCCGGAACCTGTTATCTTTTTAACGAGATCGGTTATCAGCTGCGTGATGCGCAGTTCACGCAGCGCGAGCATCAGCCGGATGATCCGGGGGTTGCCCGCCACCTTATTGGTCGATCCAACACCCATGGCCCCGTAGTATTCGTTCTGACCCGAATAGATCAGTACGGCATCGGGCTCATAATCGACCAGCTCTTTTGCAAAACCCAACACCGTATAAGAATTGACCGCCGTCATAGACAGGTTGATGATCTCGAAATTGCGGTCGGGGAAAGTTTGCATCAGCCGGTATTGGAGCCACCGGTGAAAAGAGCCGTTGTGAAAATAAGGGTAGCCGATCGTCGTCGATTCTCCCAGCACAAAGATCCTGCAGGTGTTCTTATCCTTTTCTTTTTTAAACAATTCCCTGTTCCCGGTAGGCGCCATCTCCTGGCTGGTAAAATATCTTTTGGAGGCATCCGGGTTCAGGACGAGGTAATGCTGATCGCCCGGGAATTCCATAAACAGGTCAAGGTTGTGCCCATAATGAAAGACGCGTAAAGAGATCTCCAATAAGAACAAGATCAGAAAAGGCAGGAGGATGCTGATCGCCTTAAATAATACCGTTCGTTTTCCAGATGGACGCTTTTCAAGATAAAGGACAGGTTTTTGTTTTGGCATATTTGTTATTTATCAACGTATCAATAAAAAATCCCCCTCCCGCCTGTTCTCTTTTTCCCCCGGAAACTGGTACGTGCAGATCCAGACATAGCCGCCGCTTTGCTGGTCCTGTCCGTCCCTCGTTCCATCCCAACCTTTCCGGGGATCGCTGGTTTCAAAAACCAGCTGCCCCCACCGGTTGTATATGCTGAAATGCCAGACGACCGGGTTGCCGGTCACGACCGGTCTGAACAGATCATTATGCCCGTCCTTATTGGGGGTAAACGCATTTGGGAAATGAATGCCGAAAGAACAACTCCTCGTCATTACCCGGATCGTATCGGATGTTTCGGTACTTGTACAACCATCCGATCCCTTTACGGTCACCCAATAGGTCCCGGTGTTGGAAACGCTGAGGCTTTGTTGCTGGCGCCCGTCCTGCCAGCGGTAACTGTTATAACCGGGACCGGCATCCAGGACCAGGCCTTGTCCGGTACAAATGGTCGTATCCTTTGGCAGATGCGTTTTTGAAAAGATATTACCCGCCGAGACAACAACGGACTCGGTACAGGGGTCGCATCCCCCTGCGTAATCCGGACAAAACAAATGCGCTTCCATCGCGAGGGGTTCCAGGTCCTGGGACAGGTCGGTGACATCTATCGTAATACTGGCATCGGTCTTCCAGGTCATGGGGATCAGCGAATGGCTGTTTGCCGAGATACTAAAGCCTGAGTTTCCCGAATTACAAACCTCACCGGTCGGATCCAGTTTTAGAAAGCTGATCGTTTTAAGGCCACCCGCCGCCATACCGCTGCCGATCGCGGCCATACCATTCGCGGGAGCGGGGGCGAGTTGGTTCAAGGCGGCAAATCTGGAGTCCTTCGTATAAAAGTCATGTTGCCAGGAGATCTGCTGATTGCTGTCCAGCCTCATGACCATATCCTTATAGGGTCCCGCCGAAGGCCCCGAGTACTGGTGAAAATACAACCCGTAATCCGCCGTGACCAGGATATTTCCTTTTCCGCTCAAAGACCCATCGGGGTTATTGATGAGACTGGACGCGATCGTATTCCCATCATTGTCCGTATAGATCAGGTCATTCAGCAGATCGCCGGTAAAGCTATTGATCAGCAAGCCGTTCTTATAATCATGCAGGTCTGTAAAGCTCAGTGCGGGCTGGCCCGGATCATTTTGCCTGGTCCAGATCGTCTGACCGGAACGCATATCCATTTTGGTGAGAAAAGAACGCGGGAGGCGAAAAGGAGGCGTCGCCGCAGAGATCGATCCCGTGGCATAAAGAAATCCACTCTTTTCCATGACCCCGCCTATATTGTACACCGCATCGTTCTCCATGCTTAATTGATGACCCCAGTCAATGCTGCCTTGTGGATCCGTTTTTATGATGGAGAGATAAGAAGGATACCCGCCACCGGGAAAAGACCCGATCTCGAGAACAAATCCTTTATCCTCCGTTTCACAGACCGCGGACAGGTAATTACTGACCGATGATCCGCTGCCATAAGCATGCGCCCACTGGATCTTTCCGTCCTTATCCAGCTTGTAAACCTGCAGTTGGTTGGAATAGTTCGCATTCTGGGCCTGAAAGGGGAATGTGCTGAATAAAAAACCGGCATCGCTGGTGGAGATCATGGTCTGGACAACCTTTACTTCGCCGGCGTTCATCGTTTTGGACCAGAGGATACAGCCGTTCTCATCTATCCGGATGAGGGCGGTGGTCTTTGGCCCAAAAGAAGGGTTCGCGGGAAGCAAATAATCACCGGCAAGCAAATAGCCGTTCCCTTTATCCCTGGCCATGCAAAAGGGTTCCATCGACAGCCCGGGTGGATTGAACTGTTTCTTCTGATTACTATTTCCCGCGGGGATACCTACGGTATCCCGGTCGGCGGAAAAACCTGTGTTTTCGCCGACACAATCCGTGTCAAACAAGGACAAAAAAAAGAAGGCAGGCAATATCATCAGCGCTTTATTCATAATAAAAAAGGGAACGGGATGACCGTTCCCTCTCTTCTATCTTGGTGGTGGCAAAGGTATTTCCGTATCAGGAGGAATTTTCCCTTTTAGTATTTTGGCTGCCATACCCGTCAGGTACAGGTAATAATCGCCGGGGATATCCCCTTCGAAGCGTACAAATTTACTGGCGCCTACGGGGGGATCATTGGTCGTCTTAAAGATCGCCGTTCCTTCATCGATCTCGTCAAACATGGCCACATAGATCATTTCCGCACCCTCCTGGATCGCGCCGGTAAGCTGTTTCCAATAAAACCTTCCCCGGTTACGCGGGATCTGGGCCTGGCTGCTTTCCGGGTGCATATTGTTCCAGCTGAATCCCGGGAATACGACAGGGGCATAGTCTATCCGGTTTTTTTTGCACCAGTCAATATCCGCCCTGATCCGGTTTTTAAATTCCGGATAGCTGTCCTCGGTGAACCTTCCTACAAACCAGGGACGGACAATATCCACTTTCCGTATCACCTTGTGCAGGTAAGGGTCTTTTTCGGTGTCCTTTCCAAAATCCCTCCAATAGGCTGGCACACCCAAAAGAATGGAACATCCGCCATACACCGGATCATGCTTCAGGAAATCGATAATCTTTTCCGTTGCTTTCAGATCATTACTCCGCTCGGGAAACCCTATTCCCCAGATCCCTACCAGGGGTTTGCCATGATGATACAGGTAGGTCTGACCGTTACCTCCTGAGGCGATGCGCATGCTGTCGACCAGGCGCTTCCAGTCATCTATCACTACCTGGTAATCCTTGTTCTGTTCATTCAGTCCATCAAAATCATACATCACGGCGATCGCCCGGTGGAACCGCCTGGATTCATACAACGCATTGCGCAGCACCCGGTCATCATGCCTCAGGTTCACAGGGTCCTTCAGCGCCTTGACGGAACGCTGGATAAAGACGCCGTCGAGCCCGTAGTCCTTCATCCATGAAAAATGCAGGGCCACCGTCTGACTGTCATACGCGCTGAAAAGGTTAGCCGGCCTACCGTCCGCCAGGTTGAATGGCGTCCGATAGGTTTTATGATATTCACTCACTTCCGGCCAAAAATCTATTTTACAAATGCCGGGTTCGAACCGTCCGTTCTTTGCATAATGGTTCCAGCCCATACCGGCGCCATCCCCGGGAGCATTGAACCATCCCTGGTACCCGGCCATGATCAACCCTTTATAGCTGAGGAATGACGAGGAGACGCTATATTTACGCTGCGCAAAGGCGCCCAGGATCATCAGACATCCCACCATACACAGAATCGGCCGTTTCCACATAATCAATGTTTTATCGGTTGATGAAGACCTGCAACACCGGGAACATCGTCCGCTCCCCACTTTTTATTGGGGTCGGGACCCATTTCGAACTCCAGCGTCCCACCGTTCACCAGATGTACGGTAGGCCGGGTAGGTACCAGCAGTTGAGCGACATTTCCGATAGTGGGGTCAATATAGCGCAGGATCTCCGCAGTGGGCGCTGCTGTATCGGCCGGACGGCCGTAGGGGGGAGCTGCGCAAAGACCGGTCTTGATGCCAGGAAAATAGAGGGAAAGGGCAAAAGATAAAAGAACAATTCGCTTTTCCCACAAAGACATATCCATATCAACAAATTTAGGAATGCAAATAAACAAGAAGTTTAACCATGGTGATCCATGGTTAAACTTCTTATCT
>DATHHO010000216.1:0-13679 GCA_035317125.1 Puia sp. | reverse complement strand
GGAACCGCCATTCCCCCTGATCCTTTTCTGCATCGTCACATGCAGCCAGGCCCCGGCATTCCACCTGCTCTTCCAGGGCAGCAGTTTTGCTGTCACCACCGCCGGGATCCCTTCCGGAAAAGCCGCCAATAATTTTCCGATACCGGCTCTCAGATAACGCTGCAGATATAACGGGAACAGAAAACATTCACAGAACTGCCGGTAGGCAACCCATGGTTTCGTCTCATCGTACCGCTCGAAGGAGAGGCTGTCGATGAATACCGGTATGCCATCTACGAATTGTATATTGCTGGGAGTCGCATCTTTCAGGATCATCCCATGAACGATGGCGGTCTCCAGGATAGTTAATGTAAGAAGAGCGGCATCCCTTAGCTGGCCCGGGCTCCATTCCCAGGCATAGCTGATCCGTCCGATCTGCTGCGGCAGCAATGTTTTATACCATCCGTCCGCTTCCGCCCGCACATCCTCTACCTCTTCATGCGGGATCAGCAATCCTAACCCGGTAAGCGCGGCATAAAGACCCGAATTCATCAGCAGATCATAATCCGTGGCATAGGATCGGTTCACCTGTCTGTAATACTGCCCGTTCATCCGGAACACAAAGCCCGAAGGGTCCCTGAAGGAGGCAGGATGGGGGAGAGGATCAGCGGGTTTCATGATCTTTCTTTGAGGCATCGGGACCCACAGGAGCATTCAGCTCAGCGGAGGCATCCGGCGGTCCGGAAATATGGGGAGGCTCATGGCCAGAGCCATCCTCCGGGTGGCCTTCTTTTCCGCCACGGGTAAAGAAAGCTTTGAATCTGCGCCAGAGATTTTTAAAATAGAACAATCCCCCAAGTATAGCGGCGATGATCACCTGCACCAGGTAACTCCCGCTGCCGGGATCGATATACAGTAGCAATACACTCATCAGAGGTATCTTAGGTTTGTCGAAGGGGTCAGCGTAAGCAAAGTCTCATACATCAGCTGGATGGTCTGCTCGATATCGCGTTTATGCAGCATCTCCACCGTCGTATGCATATAACGGAGAGGGATCGAAATGAGCACGGAAGGACAGCCTTCGGCGGCATACGCAAATGAATCTGTATCGGTGCCCGTGCTGCGTGACACCGCCCGCATCTGAACGGGGATCTTCTTTTTATCCGCCACATCCTGCACCAGGGCCAGTAACTTGTTGTGGACGGCCGGCCCGAATGCCAGCGAAGGCCCTTTTCCGCAGACGATATCTCCTTCGATCAGTTTGTTGATCATCGGAGTGGCCGTATCATGTGTGACATCCGTAATGATCGCTACATCCGGACGGAGCCGCCTGGCGATCATCTCCGCCCCGCGCAGACCCACTTCTTCCTGAACGGCATTCACGATATACAGCCCATAAGGGAGTTTCTTCTTATTTTCATACAGCAGCCTCGCCGTCTCGGCGATCATGAAGCCGCCTACCCGGTTGTCGAAAGCCCGGCCGATATAATAGTCATGGGCCAGTTCATCAAAACCATCCTGGTAAGTGACCACGGAGCCGATATGAATGCCCAGCCCTTCGACTTCTTTCTTATTCCTTGCTCCGCTGTCAAGGAACAGGTTGTCCACTTTTGGCGTAGGCTCCTTAGCTTCTGCGCTTCCCATCCGGGTATGGATGGCCGGCCAGCCGAACACGGCTTTTACCAGCCCCTTTTTCCCGTGGATAAAGACCCGTTGTCCCGGCGCGATCTGGTGGTCCACCCCTCCGTTACGTTTGAGATATAAAAGGCCTTCCGGCGTTATATAATTGACGAACCAGCTGATCTCGTCGGCATGGGCCTCGATGACTACCTTGAACGGGGCCTTGGGATTGATCACGCCGACTGCCGTCCCGTATGGGTCCGTAAATGAACTGTCGATATAAGGCTTCAGGTAATCGAGCCAGAGCCGTTGTCCGCTGCTCTCAAAGCCTACGGGAGAAGGGTTGTTGATGTAATTTTTAAGGAATGCAAGGGATTTGGACGTCAGAACAGATGCTGATTTTGCCTTTACGCTTTTTGCCATTGTATTTACCGGTTATTAAACGGCAAAATTATGCTAAATCCCGAAGATTAGCATCAGAAGACCCGAAAACATCATCAACCCGTCCAGGACAAAATAATACAGGTGATCGGAGAAATCTCTTTTTGCGCGCCGGTACAAGGCAGCAAGGATAAACCCGGGGACCAGCAGCACCAGGATCGTCGTTACCGAATATGCATAAAAGAGCAGCCCGATGGTCGCGGCCCCAAACAAGATCAGGGAAATGATAAAGACCTTGTCGATGCCTTTCTCATTCAGAAAAGTGATCAGGCTCCGGATACCTTCCGTCTTGTCGGACTCCCGGTCGCGGTAGTCGAACAGGATACAGATGGCGTAGATGAGAAAGAACCGGCTCAGGGCAAATAAAAGACAGGGCGTCGTCCAGGTGGCGCCGGCAACAAAGACAGGGAGCATGGTCGTCACATACATCCAGACAAAGGACAGGAACAAGGTTTTGCCAACCGCAATTTTTTTCAGGCTCCTGAAGATGGGCATCGGCACCTTGGGGGCGGAATATAGAAAAGTGACAAAGGCGCCGAAACAGAGGGCCAGCCAGTGTTCCGAAAGCGAAAAAAAATAGATGACCGCGCCGATCGCGCCGACGAGGTAAAGGATAAAATGCATCACCTTATGATGGTTGGTCCACAGGATCCTCCGGGAAGGTTTTTGCGGATCGGCACTGAGATACCAGTGAAAATTGTAACTGCAGATCGTCGAGAAAAAAACAAAGCCCATCAGCCGGCCCGATGGATAAGACCCGGGCAGGAGTCGGCTGGTCTGCCAGATCATCAGGACAGCGCATAGTGCTATATAGCAACTGCTGAAAATAAAGAGATCGAATAATTTTCTGAACACAGCGTCAGGTGGTTTGGAAATAGGCTAATGATACAAAACTACAACCTTGGGAGAAGTAATGGTATCACTTTTATTGCCTGCCCTGTCGACAACGGCAAACTTGAAGATCACCGTGTCATTTTCCTGCGTGCTTTCATTGAGGATCTGATAGGGAAGGGTGAACTCGAATTCACCGGTTGAAAGATTGGGAAAGGAAGGCACCTGATTAAAGACCGTGTCGGCGGTGCCGCCATTGGATGGAGGGCGCTGGTTCAGCCGGGTACGCATGGAAGTGAACTGGCCCATCCCGAGATCCCCTTGTTTATCCGTAAATTTGAGCTTTACATCGAGGTTCCCTCCGGAATCGATGATCGTATTGATGGACGTAATGGTGATCTGGGGCTTGGTCGTATAGCCGCTTTTGCTGCACGATACGGCAATTATCAGCAATAGGGGTATCAGAAGAGGGATGAGCTTCATGAGACTGATTTGATCGGTACAAACCTACATGATTTTGCCCAAAATGGGTACTATTGTATAAATTTTTGCAATTCATTGACTAAAAATGGGATTATCAGAAACCAGGGTATTCAGCCCGGATGGCAGGGACTTTGAGGTGAGAGCGCTGGATCTTTTCCGGTTCCAGTACCGGAACAATACGGTCTACCGGCAGTATACGGACACCTTGCGCATCGATCCCCTTTTGGTGCAGACCATTCCACAGATCCCCTTTCTGCCGATCGGCTTTTTCAAGACCCATTCCATCCGCACCACGGAGTTCACCCCCGATGCCGTGTTCGAGAGCAGCGGGACCACCCGCACCGGCAACAGTCATCATGACATAAAGGACATTTCCATCTATAAAGAGAGCTTTATGGCAGGCTTCGAGAGGTTCTGGGGGCCTACCGGCGACTGGTGTATCATAGGATTGCTTCCCTCTTACCTCGAAAGGTCCGGCTCTTCCTTAGTGGTCATGGTCGATGAGCTGATCCGGAAGAGCGGTCATCCCGACAGCGGTTTTTACCTGCATGAATACGACAAATTATCGGCAACGCTCACACGCCTGGAAGACCGGCAGCAGAAGACCCTGCTGATCGGAGTGACTTTTGGCCTGCTGGATTTCGCGGAACAATATGCGCTGGGCTTGCGGCACACCGTCGTCGTCGAGACCGGCGGCATGAAGGGCAGGAGGAAGGAGATGGTCCGGATGGAGCTACATGAATTCCTCACGCAGAGGCTGGGGGTTCCGGCCATTCAGGCCGAATATGGTATGACCGAGCTGCTTTCGCAGGCCTGGTCCGGGGGGCAGGGCCTCTTCGAGCCCGTGCCCTGGATGAAAGTGCTGGTCCGCAACGAGGACGACCCGTTCGACATCATGGAGCAGGGGAGTGGTATCCTGAATATCATAGACCTCGCCAATATCTGGTCCTGTTCCTTCCTGGCTACGGAGGATACCGGGAAAGTCTATGCCAACGGTCATTTCGAAGTATCCGGCCGCGTAGACAACAGCGACATCCGCGGTTGCAGCCTGCTGGTCATCTGAGCCGCACCACGCTGCCCACACCCGCCGTTCCATCAGCCCTCTACGCCCACCCACATCGCTCCAGCCACATCCGCCGCCTACTCCATCAGCCCCGTGCATTCCAGGGTTTCCTTCCCACGGCTGCTCGCGGTCGCCAGTTCTATCAGACGGATGGTATTGTAGCTCTGCTCCGGTCTCACCCTCAGCGGTGCGCCCTCCAGCAAGGTCTCTGCCAGATGCTGATAATAAAGTCCGTAATTGCCCGGCAGCGAAGGGTAAAGTTCCCGTACCGTTTTTCCGCCAATGTCCGTATGCAGTAATCCCCACCGGTCCGGCGCCTCTTCCCCCCAATGCGGGATGGTCGGCAGTATGCCTTCCTTCAGCAAGGCCTCCTGGGGATCGTCGTCGTATTTGATGTAGGAACCCTGCGTTCCATGAATGATATACCTGGGGCCCGCTTCACGGACCAGCATGCCGCCGGTAAGCGATACCTTGAGAAGACCATAGTCCAGCCAGCAATCGAAATAATCCGTGGCCTTTGCATGACTGCGCTGCAGCCGGAGGTCTGCCGTGATCGTCTGTGGAGGACCAAAAAGACACAAGGCCTGGTCCAGCAGATGTGCGCCGAGGTCATAGAAGATCCCGGCCCCGGGACGGTCTTCTTCCCGCCAGGCATTGGGCTTGGGGCCCGGACGATAACGGTCGTAATGGGCTTCGAAACCGACAGGCTTGCCAAGCAGTTCTTCCGCGAGGATCTTTTGTATGGTGAGAAAATGATTCACATACCGGCGGTTCTGGTACACGCTCAGCACCCTGCCCGCCTTTCTCGAAATCACGATCAGTTCGGCTGCTTCCTCCGTGGTGACGGTAAAAGGCTTTTCCACCACGACATGCTTGCCCGCCAGCAATGCTTTCTTCGCATAGGGAAAATGCGTCTCGTTGGGCGAGGTGATCACGATAAGGTCCGTGCCCGGATCGGCCACCAACTCCCCGATGGAACGAACGACCGTCACCCCGGGATATTTACCGGGAGAATGATCATGATGACGCTCGAGGATATTCACCACGCTGTAGAAAGGAGAGGTTGTCAGAAAAGGGAGATGCATGACCTGTGCCGCCATGCCATAACCTGCCACTCCGACTTTTATGGGATTTTGCATATACCGCAAGATAGGAGATTTGCATTTTAGCAAATCGTGCGCGCCTGATACCGCACCCACCGCCGAAGATTTCCATTCCGGTCACATCGCTCAGAGTACCTGCGCGACCGCCTTCCACAGCGTGCTGATGCTGGTCAGAATGACCAGCAGGCCAACGGCAATGAACATGGTCTTTATGGGCAGCTTGCCGACCAGCCTCGCCGCAATGGGCGCCGCGACCAGCCCCCCGAAGATCAGCCCGGCCACATCGGCCAGCGGTATGTTCTTTAGAAAAATAAAGAAGGTGATGGAACTGGCCAAAACGACGAAGAATTCGGCGAGACAAACGGAACCGATCACATAACGCGGGTTCCTTCTTTTAGAGATCAGCGTGCTGGTCACCAGCGTACCCCAGCCCCCGCCGGCAAACGCATCCATAAAGCCTCCCGCAGATGCCAGCCACCCGGCCTTTTTTACTTTATTCTTTAAATTCTTTTTTGCAAAGGCCTTGCGTAAAATATAATACCCGAGGTACACCGTATAAATGGAAAGAGGGATCCGTACATAGCTGGCATATTGCTGACCGAAAAAGGCCAGGGTTGCGCCGATGACGGCGCCTATACAACCCGGGATCACCAGCGCACGGAATAATTTTTTATTGATATTGCCAAACCGGTGATGACTGTAACCCGATACGCCACTGGAAAAAACCCTTGCCGAATGTACCCGGCTGCTGACGATCGCGGGGCTTACCCCGGTGGCCAGCAGAAAGGTCGTGGAGATCGTGCCATAGCCCAGCCCCAGCGAACCATCCACCATCTGCGCCAGAAATCCGGTCAGCACCATGATGAGGAAATTGCCCCTGTCCATATGACCGGTAAGGTCCAGGGCAAAACGCCTGATCTCACCGGCAGGAATAAGCGACAGGATGGTGGCGCCGAGGATCATAAAGAAGAAGGCGAAAAGACACCACTTGACGATCTTCTGCCATTTGCTTTCGACGCGCCTGAGCGGCTTCACCTCGGTCAGCGTGGTTTGTTTGGCCACCAGTACTTTGGTGAGATCGTTCAGCTGCCTGACCTTATCGGAGAAATCGCCGTTCATCTGTTTGCGGATCGCCTGCATATTATCCAGTACGCTTTCCATTTCATCGGGTATCATCCTGCCGATCTCTTCTTTCAGCCTTTTGGCAATGGTAGGCGATTTTCCGTTTGTCGAAATGGCTATTTTGAGATTGCCCTTTTTTATGATGGAGCCTAAATAGAAATCACACAGTTCCGGTTTATCGGCTACATTCACCAGTTTGCCGGCCTGCCTCGCATCCCTGCTGATCTGCCCGGCTACTTCGAGGTCATTGACGGCGGCAATGACGATATCGGCACGATCGAGGTCGCTGCGCTCGTATTTTTTCTCCACCACCTCGATATTGCCGTGCCGGGCCGCTACCAGGGCAAGCTCTTCCGATATCAGCAGCGCTACGACTCTTATCCGCGTCGCCGGGGCATTGGAGAGCACCGCGCCCAATTTTTCCACCGCCACTTTCCCTCCGCCGACGATCAGCAGGGACAGCGTTTCGAGCTTCAGAAAAACCGGGAACAAAGGGTTGCCTTCATCCGGATTGCTTTCCTTTTGTTCAGTGGTCAATGGCGGTATGGAAGATGGTGTTTCCAGTATTTTATTTTTGGTTCTGCAATAGTCCTCCAAATATATAGATTATTTCAGCAACCCATCCACCGTGATGGCTGCATAATACAGCCCGCCAAGGGTCGGACCTCCGGCATACTGGATGTAACGATGGTTGAAAAGGTTTGCTCCACCCAATTTGATCGTTGATTTTACCTTGGGAAGATGGAAGCTGACCTGGGCATCGACGGTGCTGAATGCGGAAATGCTTCCGGTTACCAGCGGGCTTTCCCATAAGAAACTGTCCTGCCATCTCCACACGACGTTGAAGCCGATATTCTTCACGATCTCCCGGTTCCCGAAAGAAAGATTAGCCGACCATTTTGGCGTGTTGAACCCCGTCACGAAAATATCATCCGAGCTGTTGGACTTCATTTCATTAAAATTCAGCGCGGTGCCCGCAACGAATTTTTTATAAAAATTATAGGTCACGGCCAGCGCCGATCCGAAATTATGATAGGTATTCTTGGCATTCGTGTACACCCGGTAACGGTCCTGTCCCTGGCTGGCCGCCGTGGTCGATGTGGCTGCCTTTGCATCCCGGTTCCGGTCGAGCATGGCAAGCACCGCGGCATCCGTGCCTACGGTCGTGCCCTTGGGTACAAATACCTGCACCTGACCTAGGAAGCCGTCATAACGGTTGCTGTACGCATCTATGTCGATGACCAGTTTGTTTTCCAGCAGCACCGTTTTATAACCGGCTTCGAAGGAGATGATGCGTTCAGGAGCGGCCTTTGGCAGGTTGGCCCATACCAGCAGGCCCTTGTTGGCGAGCGCAGCGGCATCCGTATTTCCCTGTGCGCTCACTACGGCATTGAAGTTCACGACGGAGGCCTGGGTATAGCTGTTCTCCAGATAGCCCAGCCCCTTGTCGATATAGGAGAGGCTGCCTACGCGTTTGACGCGACCGTTGTTCACATACGATAAGGCCTCGAACAAGGCGGGAAAACGATAGCCTTCCTGGAAGGTGAACCGGAAATTGTGCTTTTCATGCAGGGTATACACCGCAGCAAGCCGGGGCGTGAGCTTCGGATCGAACTCGGGATTATAATCATACCGCAGCGAAGCAAATATTTTCAGCTTCTCGTCCAGAAAGGTCTTGGTGACCTGCGTGAACCCGCCAAATTTCTTGTACAAAACATCTTTGCCAAAACTGCCATCCTTCAGCGGCACATTCCGCTGGTCGATAGGACGCGTGAAGTCGACGAAATTATTTCCATCGGGGATCACCTGATAGATCCGCGCATCGCCCCCGATCAGCAGATCGAAGATCTTCACCTGCTTGGACAGGTCCCACTGCGCCTCGGTATGATAGAGACGGCTTTTCTGGATCAGCGCCGCTCCGCCCGTGGCCGGTGCATTCGGGATGGCGCTGGATTTGATATCCCAGTTATTGATCTTTATAATGGTATCCACCAGCCGGTTGAACCTTGCCGTCCCCGGCTCCGCGCGGCCCGCATCGGCCTGCTGGCGCGCATACAGGGTGGCGGCGGCAAGATTGGCGGAAGTCAGCGAACCGCCATTATTCGTGGCAAAGGCAGTCAGCGCATTCTTGTACTTGGTGCCCCAGCTGGTCGGGGTATTGACATCCGTGGCGCCGCCGGTGTACAGATCGAGATTGTCCGCCAATGGCTTTACATTATACGAGCTGCCGGTATTTTCCAGCGAAATATAGCTGCGGATGATATAATTGCTTCCCTTTATTTCAAAATGATGGTTCTGTACGACGACGCCCTGGAGACGGATCTTGTTCCCGCGCTGGAATACGCCATCCATCGTGCCCACCCGGTAGGAATACGATATTTCGGTCTTTTCGTTCAGCCGGTAATGCACGGCTGCGTCAAATTTGATATTGCGGACCTTCGGGCTGACCAGGTCCGTTTCCCAGTAGCCCGTACGGGCTACACGCAGGGTCTGGTTGGCCTTGCCATCGATGGTAAGACCGCTGAGCGCCACCACATTGCTGCCGGACAGTACATCGTCCCCGTATTTATTCCATCCGTCAAACGCGACATTGTTCGCGCCATTGAGAGAAGGGAAACCGGGATTGGCGCTCTTCAGGCTGTTGGGGTTCTGGTCCAGACGGGTATTCGATCTCCAGTCCGTTCCTTCCATATAATCGAAGTTCACTTTAAAGGCCAGCCGGTTGTTGATGGCCTTTGCATAACGGATGGCCGATTCGGTGAGGATCGACGGGTCGTGATCGACGCCATCCACATGGTTGACGCCGGTTTTCTGATAAAGGCTCAGCCCCTGGCTGGTAAAAGGATTTTTGGTCAGCAGGTTGGCCATGCCGTTGACGGCATTCATGCCATAGAGCGCCGATGCAGCGCCGGGCGTGATTTCCACACTGGCGATATCCAGCTCTGTCGGCCCGATGGCATTACCGAGCGGTACGCCCAGCGTTGCCGCCTGCATATCCACACCATCCACCAGCTGCATAAAACGGAAGTTATTGGGAATATTGAAGCCTCTTGTGTTCGGTACTTTGAACGTAAGGCTCGACGTGGTCATCTGCACCCCCTTTACATTTTCCAGCGCATCATAAAAGCTTGGCGCCGGCGTTTCCCGGATGGCCCGGATATCGAGCTTGTCGATGGCGACCGGAGATCTGAGGATACTCTCGGGTACCCGGCTGGCCGTGACCACCAGCTCATTTCCCATCACCGTCTGGGTCGTCAGCTCTATCTGGAGATTGGAGCCTACATTCTTTACTTCCAGCTCTCTTTCGCTGAACCCTATCGAGGAGAAAACAAGCGTAAAAGGCAGTTTGGACCGCGTACGCAGCGTAAAATCGCCGTTCTTGCCGGTGACGGTGCCGGTCACCGAACCCTTCACCTGTACGCTGACGTCGGGGAGGGGTTCCTTCTTTTCCTGGTCCGTGACCTTGCCGGAAACCTCGATGAGGGTGTTCTCCTGCGCGAAAGCAGCGGTTGCAGCGAAAAGGATGGCCAGGATAAGGACTGATCTGGTTATCTGGGGGCTCATAATGTTGTCGGTGGTTAGTTTATAAGTCTATTATTTTAGTAGAGTATACAAGGAAAAAAAATCCAGGATGGAGGGCGGGGTCAGGTCAGGATAGTGTCCCGCAGGGACAACAACAGGATTGCAGCTTACAAGGGACGCCGTACCCCGGAGTGGGGCGTAATGCGGCAACAGCAGATAAGACCTTGTTCGGCATAATGGTTGTTTTGACGTTCACGGGACAAAAATAAGTAATTCCCTGGTTAATTAGTAGACTTGTAGAAAATATTTTTTGAATCCTTCAAGGCTTATACCAACGCTGCCTCAGCGCGAAATCCCCGAATTTCTCCCCTGTCGCCCTTTCTTTCTTAAAGAGCCAGAACAGCAGGTCCAGCTCCTTCAGGATCGCCGCTTCATCCAGATTTTCTTTATAGATCCGGTTGAGGCGTTCACCCTGATGGTCTCCCGCCAGGTGCATATTGTAGCGACCCGGGGCCGTTCCGATAAAACCGATCTCGGCAATATAGGGCCGGCCGCAGCCATTGGGACAGCCGGTCATGCGTGTGATGATATTTTCGTCGCTAAGCTGATATTTTTCCAGCAGGACATCGACCTTACCGATCAGTTCCGGCAGATAGCGCTGGGCTTCCGCCAGGGCCAGGGGGCAGGTGGGCAGGGCCACGCATGCGATGGCATTCTTCCGGAGTGCGGAGGCCGCATCGGTATGTGCGGTGATCCTGTATTTCTGCAGGATGGCATCGATGGCCTCCTTGTCTTTTTTGGCGATATCGGCAAGGATCAGGTTCTGATTACAGGTGAAACGGAAATTTGCCTTTCCAGTCTGGGCGATCTCCAGCAACGCCGTCTTCAGCGCCAGCTGTTCATCATCGAGGATCCTGCCATTCTCGATAAATGGGGTATAGTACCACAGCCCCTGATGGTTCGCCCGCCATCCGTAATGATCCTTCCGGTCCGTAAAGGTATAGGGTCTTGCCGCTTCAAGAGCGAAACCCGATCTTTTCTCCAGCTCTTTTTTATACCAGGCAACCCCGTATTTATCGACGGTATATTTCAGACGCGACAGCTTCCGGTCGCTGCGGTTGCCGTAGTCCCGCTGAATGGTCACGATCTCATAAACGGTCTTGAACAGCTTGTCATCATCTGCCGGTACAAAGCCGATGACGGTGGCCAGCCTCGGATAGGTCTCGGCATTCCCATGGGTTGCCCCAAGACCGCCGCCGATGGCGACGTTGAACCCTTTCAGTTCGTTATTCTCTATGATGGCGATCAGACCAAGATCGTTGCCCAGTACATCGAGGTCGTTATTCGGAGGAATGGCCAGCGCGATCTTGAACTTCCTCGGCAGATAACGGTCCTGGTACAGGGGATCTTCTTCCTGCTTTTTATCCACGATCTTTTCTTCGTCCAGCCAGATCTCGTAATAGGCCCTTGTCTTTGGCAGCATGAATTCACTGATCCGCGCGGCATAGGCATGCACCTGTTCGTGTAGGGCGGATTCCATGGGATGCGCGGCTGCGGTCACATTCCGGTTGACATCGCCGCAAGCGGCTATCGAGTCGAGGCTCACCTCGCTGAATGCTTTTATCGTCGGCTTGATCCTCGATTTGAGCAGCCCATGCAGTTGCAAGGTCTGCCGGGTCGTGATCTTGATGACCCCCGTGGAATATTCTCCGGCAATATGATGGGTGGCGATCCATTGCTCCGGCGTCATAAACCCTCCGGGTAAGCGCAGCCTGATCATAAATGAATAAAGCCGCTCCAGTTTTTTCTCCGCACGCTCTTCCCGGCGGTCGCGGTCATCCTGCTGGTACATACCATGGAACTTCATCAGGGACTGGTCGTCTTCGCCGAGGGCGCCCGTGATCTCCTGGTTGAGGCCTTCCACAAGGGTGCCCCGCAGCCCATCGCTTTTCTGCTTGATCCGCTCTACCGGAGACAAATTCTTTGCTTCGTTCGCTATCGTTTTTACTTCGCTCATTATTGCTTATTGGAATTCATTACATCGCCCTGTTTCATCTTTCACATCCGTCTTCCCATCCCGCATTTTTCCGATCGGCTCCGCCCCTTAATACACATCCTTCATATATCTCCCGGCCTCTTTCAGCTCGTTCAGATATCCTGCAGCCTGGGTCTCATTCTTATTTCCTGCCCGTCTGATGATCTCGAGGATCGCGTTTTCAACGTCTACGCTCATCGGTTCCTTGGCCCCGCATACATAAACAGAGGCCCCGGCTTCCAGCCATCCGAAGAATTCAGCGGCCTGGCCCAGCATCCTGTGCTGTACATAGACTTTCTCCTGCTGGTCTCTTGAAAAAGCAGTATTGACCCGGGTCAGCACGCCGGTCTGTATCCAGTTCTGGATCTCCGTCTGGTATAAAAAATCGGTCGTGAAATGCTGATCGCCGAAGAACAACCAGTTCCTTCCGCTGGCGCCCGTCGCATCTCTCTCCGCCAGGAAGGAACGGAATGGCGCAATCCCCGTTCCCGGTCCGATCATAATGATATCCTTATCGGAAGACGGTAATTTGAACTGCCCGTTCGGGTGGACATAAAAGGCTAATTCCCCTTCGGGTAACAATTCGCACAGCGCCTCCGAGCAAAGTCCGTGCTTCGTCTCGCCATTCACGGCAAAACTGTCTTTTGCCACCGTTATATGGACTTCCTCCGAATGCGCTTCAGGCGAAGAGGATATGGAATACAGTCGGGGCGCAACAGGTTCAAGGCTGCCGATCACTTCTTCGAACTGTGCGGTGTTCGTTACCGGATAGATCTTCAGCAGATCCAGCAGACCGATCTTCGTCTCGGGAATATCCTGTTTTACGATCGCCGCGTATTTCTTTACTACCCGCTCGGGCAGGTAGACGATGTTCAGTTTTTTCTTCAGCAGGTTAAAGATGCTCACTGGCTCATTGCGGAAAGTAAGGGTCTTCACCGGGTCGATGCCGGTAAGGGAGATAATGGCCTCTACCATCGCAAGGGGATTCTCGGGAGTAATCCCGACAGAGTCGCCCGGCTGATATTCCAGGCCTTCCGCGCTGATCTCCAGATGATGGGTCTTCTTGCCGGAGCCCTGGTCGTTCAGGTTGACATTGCTCAGCACCGTGCCCGCATAGATCTTTTTTCCAGCGCCTTTCCGGACGACCACAGGAGCACTCGTCAGGACCGACCCCGCCTGGCTCCCGCCAAAGTTGCCTGCCGCACCTGCGCCGCTGCCCGTTCCGCCAGCGACAGCACCGAGACCGCCAGCAACACCACTGTTCAGTCTGCGCAATACCTCTTCAAACCAGCTTCCGGCTTCCGCCTCATAATCCGTGTCGCATTTCTGCAGGGATACGATGCGCTCGCCCCCCGATCTGTGCAGTTGCTGGTCCACATCTTCGCCGGTCTTGCAGAACAGGGGATAAGCGGTATCCCCAAGCGCCAGCACGCTGTACTTTAATTTATCCAGCTTCAATCCGTTCTGGTAGATATGATCA
>DATHHO010000215.1:0-4367 GCA_035317125.1 Puia sp. | reverse complement strand
CTGGTCATCTTCGCCGCAACGGCGATGCTGATCTCCAGCAGTTGTAAAAAGAATTTTATTGATATAAACACCGATCCCAATCATATCACCGCGGCGAATATCAACTACAGCTATCTGTTCACCAATGCGCAACTGATCACTTCCGGGAACAGTGACGCCAATGCGTATGAGGATTGGCGGAACAACCTCATCTATTCGGCTTGTATGATCCAGCACCTGTCTTCTACGACGGGATACTGGGACGGAGATAAATATCTCTACAATGCCAGCTATAATTCTGCCTACTGGGATAATAACTACAACAACAGTTTCACCAATATCGTCGAAGTAGTGACCCATATGAGAAAAGATAGCGCAGCGCAGGCGAATTTTTACCATATCGCCAGGATCTTCAAGGTCTTTATGTTCCAGCGCATGACGGACATGTATGGAGATTGTCCATATTCCCAGGCCGGCCTCGGCTATATTTCGGGCATCACTTCGCCAAAATATGACAAGCAGCAGGATATCTACACCGATTTGCTGAACGAGCTCGCGGATGCCGCCTCCAAGCTGAGCACCAGCGCCACCAACACCGTGGGCAAGGCCGATCTTCTGTATGCCGGCGATCCGGCAAAATGGAAAAAATTCGCTTATTCGGAAATGCTCCGTCTGGCCATGCGGTTGACAAAGGTCGACGCGGCCAATGCGCAGAAATGGGCGGCAGCTGCCTACGCAGGCGGTGTTATGAGCAGCAATGACGACAACGCCATCCTGTTGCACACGGCCCCTGCCAGCGGCACTCCTGTACCCAACGGCACAGGCTTTGTCCTCATCGGCAACGATCCCAATGCTTCCAGGCTGAGCAAGACCTTTGTGGATTATCTGACCAGCACGACCGATCCGCGCCTGCCTTATCTTGGAACGGTTTCCACCAATCCGGGTGATGGCACCGATCTGGGTGATACCACCTATGCCATACAGCTGGGTCAGCCAAACGGATTCGATGCACCCAACAGTGGCAGCGCCAACGACCTGATCCACGCGTCCAACTGGCCCGGCGATCAGAATAAATATTCCATCGTCAACCGGTACACCTTTGCCCGCCTGGATGCACCAAGCTTCTTTCTGACGGCCGGCGAGACACAACTGTTGCTGGCCGAAGCAGCCGAGAAGGGTTGGGTTACCGGTACGACCGCCGCCACCTGTTACAATGCGGGCGTCAATCAATCCATGCAAATGCTTGCCTTGCAGGCAGGAGCAGGACCGGGGAATACCTCCATCGGGATATATCTGACGGCACACCCTTATACGCCTGGCGCCAACGGGTTGAAGCAGATCAATTATCAATACTGGGTATCCACCTTCATGGACGAGAACGAATCCTTTGCCAACTGGAGAAGGAGTGGCTTCCCGACCCTGACGCCGGTGAACTATCCAGGAAATGTCACCAATGGGACTATCCCTCATCGGTTTACCTATCCTCAGGGAGAGGCATCCACCAATGGACCCAATTACGCAGCTGCCGTATCCGGTCTGAGCGGCGGTGATAAGATGAGCTCCCATGTATGGTGGGACAAATAATAATCTTGCAGTTAGTTTTGGTTAATATAAAAAAGGGCGGGATATCTATCCTGCCCTTTCTTTTTCCCGCATCGGCATCACCTCGTTATCCGCAGCGTCAGCGCATGCGCGGCAATCACTTTATTCTGCCATGCGGCCGGGATTGCAATGATCAGCTTCTTCTTATCCTGCCTCCATTTCAACCCGCCTTTTCCCGTTCCATTACCCGCTTTTCCATCCATGATGCCGATCCGGCTCGTCGTCTTCAGCACCAGTCCGTCGATCACCAGCTCGGAGGGCAGGATAATATCCTTCTGTCCTCCGATATAAAAGGCATAGATCTTTGTACTGTCCTTCGATTGCGTCAGATAAACATCTCCGGAAGAGTAGGGGGTTATCGGATGGCTGTTATAAATGCCTTCTCCATTCACCTTCATCCAGGCCCCGATTTCCTTCAGCCGGCTGTACGCCGTATCATCCCAGTCCCCTTCCGGTGATGGCCCGACATTCAGCAGGAAATTGCCGCCGCGCGAGACGATCTTCACCAGCAGATGGATCAGCTCCGTAGTGGTTTTGTAGTGGTCGTGCGGGACATAGCTCCACGAATCGCCCATGGTGAGACAGGACTCCCAGGGATCGGAGAGGGGATGGGCGGGGATCTGTTGTTCCGGAGTGGTATAGTTCTCGTATTCGCCCGCGACACTCCGGTCTACGACGATCAGACCAGGCTGATGGCTTCTCGCCATCTTTGCTATCCGCGCCATATCGATATCCTGATCATAGCGGATGCCCCTCTGCCATTCCACCGAACGGTTGACGGTGGAGAGCGGTCTTACCCAGCCGCCGTCCAGCCACAGCACATCCACCTTGCCATATCCCGTCATCAGCTCTTCGATCTGGTTGTAGGTAAAATCTTTGAAGGCCGTCCAGCGGTCCGGATATTTCTTCGGATCATAATTCACGTTCCTGTCTTTGGGAGGGAAATACGGCCACCAGTAATTTTCGGTATGCCAGTCCGGTTTGGAAAAATAGGCCCCCGTCATCAGTCCTTCTTTGCGGAAGGCCTCGAATACTTCCTTCGTTACATTGCTCCGGCGGTCGGAGGAGAAAGGGGTCTTCGCGGACGTGATCTTATAATCCGTTTGTTTCGTATCGAACATACAGAAGCCGTCATGGTGCTTCGTCGTGAAGATCACATATTTCATACCTGCCTCTCTCGCGGCGACGGCCCATCTTGCCGGATCGAATTTTGTAGGGTTGAACGTCGTCTGAAGGTTTTCATACGCCTTTTTGTATTCGGTATAGCTGCCGCTGTACGGCCCTTTCCGTTGTGTCCAGCCTTCATCCTCCGGACAGATGCTCCAGCTTTCCACGATACCCCACTGGCTGTAGGTTCCCCAGTGCATCAGCAACCCGAACTTACTGTCCTGCCAATACGCCAGCTTTGCCCGTACCAGCGTGTCGGTGGGTGGCATATAGTTCTGATAATAATTGACGCCCCAGAGGCCATAGCGTTTATACTGCGTCTGCAATCTCTTTTCAAAGTCGGGCCAGTTGCGCTGCTCCTTCGGGCTCCACAGCACTTCGGCAAGCGCACTCATCCTGGGAAAGATCATATATTCCACCTTACGCGGATTGGTCATATACTCGGTCCACACATTGGCCTGCGCTCCCCAGATATGCTTCGCCTGCTCGGTCGTCAGGGTTGGAGGGACGGGTTCGTAGCTGTACACCTTATCCAGCGGAAGGAACCCGCCGATGTTCAGCGAATCTTCATTCTTTATCTGGGCATGGTCGAAATAGACATAGTCGCCAGGGGTCATGATCACATCGTGATCCTGCTTAGCGGCCTCGATACCGCCTTTTTCGCCGCGCCAGCTCATCACCGTCGCATCCCTGGCCAGCCCTCCTTCAAGGATCTCATCCCAGCCAATCATGCGCCGGCCTTTCGAGTTGATATATTTTTCTATCCGCTGCACGAAATAGCTCTGCAGCTCATTCTCATCCTTCAGCCCATTGTCTTTGATCCTTTTCTGGCATTTGGGGCATTTTTTCCAGCTGTCTTTGGGGCATTCATCGCCTCCGATATGGATGTATTTTGAGGGGAACAGGGCCATTACTTCGTCGAGCACGTCTTCGAGGAACTGAAAGGTGCTGTCGTTACCGGCGCAGAAAACATCCTTGAATACGCCCCAGTGTTGCTGCACCATATAGGGGCCGCCGGTGCAGCCAAGGGAAGGGTAGGCCGTCAGGGCGGCGGAAGAATGGCCCGGCAGCTCGATCTCGGGAAGGATAGTGATATACCGGTCGGCTGCATATTTTACGACGTCTTTGATCTCTTCCTGGGTATAATAACCGCCATGGGGGATGCTGTCATTTCCGGTGCCTGGGTTATGCCCGATGATGGTGCTGCTGCGCCAGGAGCCGATCTCCGTAAGCCTGGGATATTTTTTGATCTCGATGCGCCATCCCTGGTCCTCGGTCAGGTGCCAGTGAAAATAATTCATCTTATGCAGCGCCAGATAGTCGATATATTTTTTTACAAAGGAGACGGGAAAGAAATGACGTCCCACATCCAGGTGCATTCCCCGATATCCAAAGCGGGGATAGTCTTCGATGGACACCGCCGGAATATTCAGTCCTCTTTTCCCTGCCGCATCACCCGCTGCGTCGTCATCGCCGCCATTTGTCCCACCCGACAGCGAAGGATCGGTCGGCAACAACTGGATCAGGGTCTGTATACCATAAAAGGTTCCAGGATGCGTGTCGCCCACAATACTGATTCCGGCAGAGGATACCTTCATCTGATAACGACCTTCCCTCGT